>JAESQY010000110.1 GCA_016764915.1 Aliivibrio sp.
ATGTGCTCTTGCGCTGTTCCATGAGAGAAATTTAAACGAACAACATTAACGCCAGCTTGAATTAGCTTTCTAATCATTGTTTCACTTTGACTTGCCGGGCCAAGCGTAGCCACTATTTTTGTTTTACACATAGATACTTCCTATTATGAAAAGAGCGTTAAGAAAATGGTAAGAAAATGACTATGTGGGAACTGTGTCACTTGAAACAGTGTAGATTGTAGAGAGAGGTCAGAGGGTACTGAACCTCTCTCTACGGGGGAGAGCGTTAATCTATTGTGGTCACCTTTTTAGCATTCCACACTGTTAATGCTAAAAAGAGAGACAAGACTGCCGCACCTAACCAGAAATATTGTGCGTTACTGAAATCATAGACTTCAACACCATCAATCACTTGAACATCAATCAGTGATGCAGAGATTAATTCCTGAGCAGACGCTGCCATGTATGAACATAGTCCGATGAAACCTTTCACCGCACCGACAGCTTTTCGAGGCATCAAATCACAAGCAGTTAGGCCTGCGAGGAATACCACTAAACCACCGATAGCGAAACCAATCATTGTTAGTGCAACGGCATCTACCATACGGCTAGAAGGACCAAAGAACATTAAACACATACCAGCAATGTTTATCAAACCGTAAATCAGAGTAGGTATATGACGATTACCTTTAAACACTTTGTCTGATACGAATCCAGATAAGATTGCGCCTGCTAAGCCCGCAATTGGGTAAGCTGCCATCGCAAAACCTGCATCCAGTAACTCATAACCTTTTGACTCTTGTAGGTACAAAACAGCCCAAGATGACATTGCGTAACGAGAGATATACATCATTGCACATGCAGCTGCAATCAACCAAAGCGTCGGTTGCTTAAGAATAAATATTTGTGCTTTGCGAGTTTCAGCAGGAGACGCTTTTACTTTATCTTCAGGCTCTTCACCAAATGCCGTTGCAGGATCAGGTAACCCATATGTTTGTGGTCGATCTTTTAAAACAACAAGCATACATAGAGCAGCGGCAATCGCTGCAATACCAGCACCGATGAAACCAGCACGCCAACCAAAGTAGCTCACAAGTGATGCTGTCAGAATCCATGTGATCGCTTCACCAATGTTACGTGAGCCTGCCCATAGAGAGTAACGGCTACCACGTTGGGTAGGCGTAAACCACTGGAAAAGTGACACACACGAAGGTGCTGAACCAACGGATTGGAACCAACCGTTAAGTGCCCATAGAATAACGAAGAATGCACTGGCTGTGTTCATTCCCATCGCTATCGCTGTTATCCCTGACAAGAGAAGGGAAATGGACATAAAGCGGCCAATATTGGCGTAGTCAGAAAGTAACCCGTTAGAGAACTTACCTATTGCATACGTAAAGAAGAATGCCGAACCCATAATGCCGAGTTCTGCTAGTGTTACAATCTCTGCATCAAGCATGGGTTTTTTAACCACACCTAAACTTAAACGTACTACGTAAAAAACCGCGTAACCAAAAACAAGCCCTAAAAATACTTGCCATTGATAGGCTTTATATTTCTTTTGTATCTGTTCGGTCGTCCCTTCCATTACTGGTAGATCTTCCCGAGTTTTGAAGAATCCAAACATACTTCACCCCATTACATTTTAATAATAATTCCGCTAAGTGCGGTAATCTGTTGTCGGGGGCTATACTCAATGAAAAGAACAAAAGTGACAAAAAGTCCATTTCGAGACAATATTGACTCAAGTGCGCTTTTTTACGTGTCAAAACTGGCCGTTTTAACCTGAAGGTAGAATTAAGATAGTGATAAAGTATCTTTTCTGCTTTTACGCCGTGTCATATTTGACTCACTTCTAAAAGCACATTTATTTTATGAATTTATCAACATTTGACTGAACGCACAAAACTGCCTTGGAATGAGACATGAAACAATTAAATATTTTTGTCATCGCTATTTATACTTCTTTGATGCTATTAATTACGTCATTTACTGTCAGTGCAACAAACGCTGGTAACACCTTGGTCATACTCACCACGCTTTCAGAAAAGCCTCTGCAGCCGATTTTAGATGGGTTCAAACAACAATATGATAATGTGGAAATAAAAGTCATACACCGTCGTACGTCCACTAGTATCAAACTGCTTAATCAAGGTTACATTGACGATATCGATTTAGTCATCTCCACATCGCCATTTTTAATGAACAAACTCAACGAACTGAACCTGCTCAAAGCGGTACCCGCTCAATACAATCCTCCAGCTTGGTTAGCGCCTCATATTATGGTGGATAAAAATCGAGTGGTTGCTGTCGGATACTCTGGTGCGGTGATTCTATGGAATAAAGACTATTTAGCTCTTCACAAATTGCCCCAACCTACTCGCTGGGAAGATCTGGCTATACCTGAATTTTTCCAACACATCACCATGAGCACCCCTTCCCGTTCAGGGACAACTCAGATGATGATAGAAAGCATTCTTCAACATTACGGCTGGGATGATGGTTGGCGTTTACTGCTTAATATTGGCGCCAATTTAGCCACAATTTCATCACGCAGTTTTGGAGTTAGTGAGTCTATATCAAGGGGGATCGTAGGCGCGGGACCCGTCATCGACAGTTATGCCATTAATTTAAGCAGTTTATCATTTCTAAACTACTCGTACCTATCCAATGTCGCTTTAATGCCTTCTTTAATTGGTATCATCAATAACTCGAACAAAGATAAGTTATCCACGCTATTTCTTGACTATTTTCTCTCTGACAACGTTCAAAGCTCAATCGCAAATAATGACTTCGCTAAGCAACCTATTAACGATCCGATGCTCGCAAAAAATGTCCGTTTCATCTTAAATAAAGAGGTGATGACTCAGCGAGAGCAGTTGATCAATACGTTGTTTGACTTAGCAATAACTCAACAGCTGCCACAACTGCAAGATACTTGGTTAAGTATTATTAAAGCAGAAAAAATGTATCGAAATAGACCCGATATTCAACAACAAATTTCAAAAGCAAAACGTACTCTATTTCATTTCCCAATCAGTGAAGTAGAAGCGCTTAATGCTCACAAAAAAACAGTCAGTTATGAAGGTGACCCTAGATACAATCCCGATTTGTTAAAAATACAACTTAAATGGCATGAAAAATTCAGCCTCAACGTAACCCAAGCAAACCAAATAATTATCGACATCAATAAAAAAGAACACAACAAATGAGAACAATGAAATATCATACAATTGGATCGAAACTGGTTTTAGCTTTTGCCAGTTGCTCTTTGCTGATAACGGTGATCAGTGTGGTCGCGCTCACCACTTGGAACAACTTAGATACCCATGTAAATACCATATTAAATTCAAGTGTTCCTACTCTGAATACCAGCTACCAACTAGAAAACCACAGCGCTCACCTGCAGTCATTTGTTACTCAAATCCAAGCTTCTGACAGTAAGGCTGAGCACAACAGTTTAAAACTCTCGTTAAATACTGAGATCTCAACCATCAAAGAGGTCATGACAACTCTTGAAAATAATAATGACACCTCTGAGTTGCGTTTTGGTTATGTGCAGCTCTCTTTGGATATTGATATTTTAAGTACACAGTTACTCAAAAGAATTGATAATAGCCGTTTAATCAATACAACCGTTGAAAAACTGCACTGGATTCACCAAGATATCATTGATGAATTGCAACCATTACGACAAGAGCTGCAGTGGCAGCTTACTCGAATCAATGGTGACGGCGCACTTCAAAGTAATCTCAACAGCATCAGTGATGAATTTTCGATCACCCAAAACATCATGGATAAAGAGACCGCTCTGTATAATCAAATTGAAGAGTTACTCACGACTACTCACCAGACTCAGATTAACAACACCTTTCAAGTAATCAAATACAAGCTGGATGAAATTGAGTCACTCAGTAAAAAGTTATACTATCACTCCTCAACCATCGCCTACCGCCAGCTTTTAAAAGATCTTTCAACCATCATTCGACTGGGTGGAGATTTTCAACAAACACTCAACGAAAATGTTCAACTGCAAAATGAAATCGACGCAACCAACTCCTCGATCATAAGCCAGCTGGCTTTGCAGCATCAGCAAATTAAAAGAATGGTGGGAGATGCTGACTCTACGTTAAAACAGGTTAAGCGCAGTACTAAAGAGACCATCGCCTACAGTAATCGCTTACTGATACTCTGCTTTAGTATCTCAATATGCATCAGTTTTTTTCTTACTATTTATTTTGTGAAAATTAGAATTGTAAAGCGGCTCAACCAGCTAAGTGACAGTTTAGATTCAATCAATAAAGGGGAAATAGATTCCAAAATTACCGTTTCAGGTAACGATGAAATTGGACAAGTCGGTGAAAGATTACGTGAATTTCGTGCCAAGATGAGAGAGATGGAGCGAACTAATGCGCTCAATCTCATCAATAATACCCTTGCCAGTATCATCACCTGCAACCTGTCAGGAATGATAGAATCAGTGAACCCATCAGCAAAAAAACTGTTCGATAATAAATGCTCCCCTGAAAGCAATATGGTCTGGGATTGCTTTGTTTCTCAAAACCAAGAGAAACTTAAAGCACAATTTATTAATGGCAGCGATCTGCACCGAACAGGATCTTCTACAGTGACCCTGTTCATACAAGCGAAAAGCAAACCGGAAGACATTATTTACCTCAGACTCAGCCTGAACTTATTCGAGCAAGGGCACAGTCAAAAAGTGATCATTACCATCTCTGATATTACTGAGCACATTGAGACCAAACGCATTCTTGAAATGCACGTAAATGAAAAGACCAACTCATTAACGATTGCCAACCAAGAGCTCAAAGGGGAGATTAACGAACACCGAAGAACGGAGCAAAACCTGAGAGATACTCAAACAGAACTGATTCAAGCAGCAAAAATGGCAGTGGTGGGGCAAGCGATGACCAGCATGGCCCATGAGCTAAACCAACCACTTTCAGCAATATTAACCTATCTATTTAGTGCAAAAATGGCCGTCGATACGCAGCAATACCACGCCTTACCAAGTTCATTAACCAAAATTGAAGAGCTGGGAGTACGCATGGCAAAAATTATTAATAATTTACGTCATTTTGCTAAAAAGCATCCAGCGGACAGTCCTTTAGTTTCAGTCGACCTGTTTGATGTGACGATACAAGCGTCAGCTATTGTCGATAACAAAGCCAAACAACAACACACGGTGATTAATAATCAGTTGCCAAAAGGTCTGCTCGCTCTTGCTGATGGTATACAGTTAGAACAGATCATTATTAACTTATTGGTCAATGCATGTGATGCCGTCGCCAGTGAGGAGGAAAAAGTTATCGACGTACTGCATTTTGACTTTCCCAATGCAAACCATATCATTGCGATCAAAGACAGCGGTCATGGCTTTAAAGCGGAGATAATAGAAAGTTTGTTCACCCCTTTTACTACCACCAAAGAGGTCGGTTTAGGTCTAGGCTTAAGTATTAGCCGCTCGATCATTGAACGATTTAATGGCTCTATTCTTCTCGCTTCTTCGTTAACAGGTGGCGCAATGATCATCTTGGAATTACCAAAATATGACAACAAGTAACACATTAGAAATTTTACTGGTCGACGATGACCAAGATGTATTGGACTCTTATCATCATCTGCTCTCCATTGCCGGGTATCGCACCAAACGGTTCACCGATCCTTTATCTGCTCTGGAATTTATTACCCCTGATTGGGCCGGCATCGTCATCACCGATATGTACATGCCTCAGCTAAGCGGTTTAGAGTTGTTAGCCAAATTAAAAGAGGAAGACCCCCAACTACCAGTGATTATGGTTACGGGTCACGGTGATATTCCGATGGCGGTAAAAGCAGTAAAACATGGAGCCTGTGATTTTTTAGAAAAACCGATCAATCCACCAGAGCTGTTATCACTCATCAATAAACACCTACAACAGCGTGATCAATATCTTGAGCAGAAGAGATCACTCAATAAAACGTTGAACCATGAGTTAATTGGTAAATCAGCTCAAGTGAGTAAGATACGTCACCACTTATCTGAAATTGCGTTGCTAGACAATAATATCTGTATTTACGGTGAATCGGGAACAGGCCGCCATAATATCGCCTCTTTAATCCATGAGTTAAGTGCTCGTTCCACGGCATCCTTTGTTCAAATAAATGGAAATCAGCTCGCTGACGGGATTGAGACGCAGTTCAACCAACACTCCCAAGCGACGGTCGTTCTTTCGTGCCCCGAGCTTCTCAGCCCAAAATCGCAATACTGGCTATCAGAATTTTTACTCAATCAAGAACGCACACAGATTAAACCGATAAGATTAATCACCATTTTTAATCATCCCCCTGAGTCGTATATTAACGAACAAGAGTTGTTGCCTGAACTCTATTACATCATTAATCAAAGTTTTCTTGAGCTGCCGCCGTTAAGAAATCGCCCTGATGACATTGCTCAGCTGTTTCATCACTTTTTAAAACAGAGCTGTAAAAAAATTGGTAAACCGATGCCTGTGGTAGACAAAAGCTACTTAGCCACATTACGTAGTCATAGCTGGCAAGGTAATGTGCGCGAACTGCGTAATGTAGCAGAGCTGTTTGCCATTGGTATTATTAAGCTCACAGGTCAGAATAGAACTCAACCTATCGATCAAGCACACAGCCCCCTTGATGATTTAGTCGACGAATTTGAAAAACAGATCATTGAAGATGCACTCTATCTTTTCTCTGGTAGAGTTGCAGATGCTGCTAGTTATTTGCAAGTGCCAAGAAAGAAGCTCTACCTAAGAATGAAAAAGCACGGAATAGATAAAAAAGATTACAAAAACCAATAAATACCAATCAACTAAGGGGAGAATCTTGCTCCCCTCTTGCAGCAAATCATCGCTCGAAGTACACTTGCCTCGCGTTTATCACAAGGTTATTTTATGTCTTATCTCTGCCCGTTATGCCAACTGCCATTAACCAACACTAATGCCCAATTACGCTGCGACAATAATCATCAATTTGATGTCGCAAAAGAGGGTTATGTTAATTTAATGCCTGCCCACCATAAACGCTCAAAAAACCCTGGTGATAACAAAGAGATGATGCAAGCAAGGCGTCAATTCTTAGAAGCCAGCCATTATCAACCTATGCAACAAGCGGTGGCAAGACTGTGCAAACAAAATATCCATGAAGAAGCGACTGCGGTTTTAGATATCGGCTGTGGTGAAGGTTACTACACCACTGAAATTGCTGAGCAGTTAAAAGATCAAGCCAATGTAAAGATGTTTGGTTTAGACATCTCCAAGATAGCCATAAAATACGCCGCAAAACGTTATCATAACTGCCAATTTTGTGTCGCTTCGAGCCATAAACTTCCATTTTCTGATCACTCACTCGATGCGGTGGTACGAATCTATGCTCCGTGTAAAGAACAAGAGCTGCAACGCACGCTCAAAGCAACCGGAAAAATCATTACAGTTACTCCTGCCAGTCGCCATCTTTTCCAGCTTAGAGAAGCGGTCTACCAAGATGTGCGTCTTCACTCAGAAGAACAAGAAGTTATTGCAGGCTTTGAGCTAGAGCTTGAAGAAAAACTATCCTACACCATGTCACTGTCAGGAGAAGAGGCTTTATCACTACTACAGATGACTCCTTTTGCCTGGAAAGCCAGTCAAGAGTACAAAGAGACTCTACAATTAGTGTCCTCTTTTGAATGTGAGGCGGATTTCATGTTGAGAGTGTATAAAAAGCTTATTTGATATTAATTCTCACTTAGATTGACGATAACCAAATACTCTCTAGCACTCATTTTATGAGGTACCTGTGTTGAATAAAAATATTATATTTATCGTCAGCCTAGTTCTATTTTTAAGTGGCTGCTCATCGATTATAGAGCCTCATTCAGGTCTTTCATCATCAACGGTTGAGACCTTTTACGACTACCAACTTACCACGCCTAATCAGCAAAACATTGACCTTTCAAGCTTTACTGAGCAACTCAAAAGTGCAGATGTGATATTAATTGGAGAATGGCATACTCATCCCGCGGTTCATCGCTTTCAAACTGACCTATTACGATCTCTCTATCAGAAAAACCAAAATATTGCACTCTCTATGGAGCAATTTACCCGTGATAAGCAAACGGTAATCAACCAATACCTTAACCAAGAGATCGGTGAGCAGACACTCATCACTCAAGCCAATGCTTGGCCAAATTATGAGAGCGATTACCGCCCTTTGGTCGAGTTTGCTAAAACAAATCAGTTAGATGTCATTGCCGCCAACGCACCGAAAGATATTGTCAGATGCATTGGCAGAGAAGGCATAGGTTATATTAATAAGTTACCTGCAGATCAACGAGAGTGGCTCACCAGTTCAATTTCACTCGAAGAATCTCCGTATAAGCGTCATTTTTTAGCCTCTATGCATCACGGGACTGAAGCACAAAATCTCAATCAGTATGCAGCTCAAGTCACTTGGGATGAAACAATGGCAGACAGTATCGTTGAATACCTCAGCATGCACTCAGGCTCACAACTTGTCCATATTGCTGGGAAATTTCACATCGAAAACGGTTTAGGTACCGCTGCCAGTATTTTGGCAAGAGCCCCACAACTGAACGTTGTCATTGTCACGCCTATTGATGTGAATCAAACCATTAAGAGTCACAGCACAGATTATCAATTGCTGGTATTGCCACCGCCCACTCGATTTATCAAAAAAAAGAATATGGCGGCTTCATTTAAACAGCTGGAGGATCGAAACAGCGATCTGCGGTGTCTTCCATAAACACGGCTCTACCTCTGGTTTCATATTTCTGACATCAACGACATGCACTCTGTTACCAAGCACCTACTTTGGGAATAGATATGACATCCAATACAACAACACGTCGTTACCACACCTTTCTATTAAACAGTGATTGGCACTCACGTATTATCGGATTTTTAGTCGGCATTCTAATGATTGCTATCTACTTGTGGATTCTACTCGGCTTCTGCAATCTATTAGTTCACCTTTTTCATGCGTATCAGCACAACAATTGGTCTCATGGCGCTGAAAGCATGATAAAAGATGTGGTAATTATTTTGGCTTCCCTGGAGTTAATACGACTATTCCAATCTTATCTACTGCTTGGACGAGTCAAAGTGACCTTCATTCTTGATGTGGCTCTAGTCGTACTCATCGGTGAGTTGATCAGTTTATGGTACCGAGAGTATGAGGTTAATGAAGTTCTGCTTAGCATCTTTGTTATCACTATTTTGACTGCACTGCGCATCGTAACCACCAAGTTTTCTCCTGACAATACCGCTATTGACGTTTAGGTCGGCGGCTCAAAACAACGGAAAAAAACGATTACTTCCATGAGTAACAGCGGTAAACTAGAGAAAATTGACAGTAATAGGTAGAAGTATGTCTTCTGATTTTTATGGCAGCAGTGCCAGTTATGCAAAAAATGAGCAAGGTTATCGAGAAAAAGCGCTCAAACTGTTTCCTTGGGTATGTGGCAATTGCGCTCGAGAGTTTGTCTATTCAAATTTGCGTGAGTTAACCGTTCATCATAAAGATTCGGATCACACCAATAACCCGAATGATGGCAACAATTGGGAGCTATTATGCCTGTTTTGTCACGATAACGAGCACTCAAAATACACAGAGCATGATCAGTTCGGTTCTGAAATTAAAGCGGGAGAAGATGACCATCAAGTGGCCACTCATAACCCTTTTTCAGATTTGAAATCGATGATGAAGAAGTAACGATCTAGTGACTTTTAGATCTGGGGGTATTTAACCCAGCCTCTTCGTTCGCTTGACGCTTCACCTCTTTATTGGTAATTAATGAGAGTTTCAATAGCTCAGAGTATAACGGTTTTCCGCCAAGTGCCTGAGCAACAAAAGTTGCACCCAAACAAGTCATTAATAACGGTAAGATCAATTGATAATTATCGGTCATCTCAACCACTAAGATAATACCCGTTACTGGCGCTCTAACCGTTGCGGCAAAAAGTGCACCCATTCCCGCCACCGCATAAACACCAGGTTCTGAAACAAAGTCTGGAAACAACGTTGCAGCAATGGTTCCATAAGCTAAACCAAGCAAAGTCCCTAACGTTAACATGGGTGCAAATACGCCCCCTGGTGCACCAGAAGCAAAACACGCGACAGTACCAAACACCCTCACAACAAATAGCAGCACCATAATAAGCCAAGCTAGTGGGTTTTGAAATAACTCAGTGATCAATTCAATGCCACTACCAGACACTTCGGGTCTTATCATTTGTAGCAGGGTAAATAGGCCACCAAATATTGCGCCTGTCAGCACAATTCTTGATGTTTTATTCGCCTGCTTTGCTCTTAAATATTCGGTGCTTTTCAGTATCCATTTATTAAAATTGACACCAACAATACCAAAGATCGTACCGAGCAATAGAAACAGCCACAACGAATTAAGGGGTGGCACATCAAAGTGAGGAATATCCATGACTGCGCTTTGTCCATGCAACGAGCGCATCACTATAGTGGCTGCTGCAGTGGCTAATGTTACGCACTTAATTGAGGTCATGTTGTATTTAAACTGAGGACGCATCTCTTCGATTACAAACAAGATGCCCGCAAGTGGCGCATTAAATGCGGCGGCCAAACCCGCAGCAGCGCCCGCTGCGGTTAAAATATGTTTACCATGTTTGTAACGTTTCGCCGTATCAGAAAACATACGTCCAATTGAGCCACCTATTTGAATTGACGGTCCTTCTCGACCTAAGATCATGCCCGAACCAATGGCCAATGAACCCGCAATAAACTTAACTGGCAGTACTCTTTTCCAACGAATATCGTGAATGCCATCCAGTGCTCCCTCTATGTGCTGGATACCACTACCCGCTACTTCTGGCGCCAACTTGCAGGTCATCCAAAAAGCAATCGCGACCATCAATGCCCCCATTAACACCGCTAAGATCATGACAACGAGCGGTGGCAGTTGATAACCATGCAGAAGAGACATTCTCTGTTCAGCAACCCATATAATTGCGCCTTCAAACAGAGCAACAATACAACCTGTCGTCGCGCCGACCAACGCAGAAAGGCCTAGTAGCACCATATAGTCATATTTGGTGGTATAAAGCCTAGGTGATAATCGATGTTTTAACCGCTGAAATTGCTGCAATTTAGCCATGTAGTTTTAAGGACCGAGTGAAAAATAAGAGGAGTGGTTGGATATATCGAGTGATTATAGGCTTCTGATTATTTGTTTTGTGACTTTGTGCACCTCATTTTTGCAATATACGATTCTAAAAATTTGCTGAAATTTTCTATATCGGCATAAAAAAAGGTAAGACATTCGTCTTACCTTTTTAAAGCCCGTATATTTACTATGGCTAATTTAATAATAAACTGTCGTCAGCCAGCTCTTCACCTCTGACTTTAGAAAACATCTCAAGAAGGTCTTTCACTCCCATATTGGCACGTTGCTCGCCTGCGACATCCAATACCACTTTCCCTTGATGAAGCATCACAGTTCTATCGCCACACGCAAGTGCGTCTTTCATCGAGTGCGTCACCATCATCACGGTCAAATCGAAATCTTTAACCACTTTTTTGGTTAAATTGATAACAAAAACAGCCATTCTCGGGTCAAGTGCTGCGGTATGTTCGTCCAACAGCAACAGTTTGCTGTCTGACAATGTCGCCATAATCAGACTCACTGCTTGACGTTGACCACCGGAAAGCAGACCAATGCTGTCACTTAATCTGTCCTCCAGACCTAACCCTAGAATGCTGATTCTCTCTTGGAACAGTTTTCGACGATTGGTTGACAGCGCTAATTTCCATGTTCGAGTTTTACCTCGGCTATAGGCTAAGGCCATATTCTCTTCTATCGTTAATGCACCGCAAGTTCCTGCAAGAGGATCTTGAAATACGCGCGCGGCATATCGAGCTCTTTGATACACACTTTGGCGAGTAACGTCATGATCATCAATGCTTACATTGCCAGCGACCATAGGAGTTTCACCAGTAACCGCACCTAACAAGGTTGATTTTCCCGCACCATTTGAGCCAATGACGGTTAAAAATTGATGCTCTGGAACTTCAAGTGTAACGCCTCGTAACGCCTTATTCTCAAGAATAGTGCCTTCATTAAAGGTAACTTGGATATTATCTAACTGAATCATAATTTCTCCTCTTTACCTACACTTGAGAGACTGATTTTTTCGAACGAAATTTGTTTTTCATTTTCGGTGCAACCAGCGCAACTGCAACGAGAACCGCCGTCACTAAGTTAAGATCCGATGCTTTTAATCCAAACATGCCACTACTAAGTGCAAATGCAACCGCTAAACGGTATAGAATAGAACCTAATATGACAGCAACAACGGCTACCCATATTTTTCTTCCCGGAATCAAAGTTTGACCGAGAATTACCGCCGCAAGACCAACGACAATCGTACCAACACCAGAAGTGACATCCGCAAAACTGTTGGTTTGAGCGAAAAGCGCACCTGAAAAGCCGACAAGTGCATTTGAAAGTGCCAAACCAAAGTAGGTGTAAAATCCGGTGCTGCCGCCTTGTGCATTAACCATGCGGCTATTTACACCCGTTGCACGAAGTGCCAAGCCAAAATCACTGGCCAATAGACGAATAATGAACCATGCACTTAATAGAACGAGTACGCCAACCACTAAAGGACGAGCATACATAGGATCGAGCCCCATGTTCTCAAAAGGTGTTAAAATTGTCTCTTCGCCTAACAGTGCTATATTGGGACGTCCCATTATTCGAATGTTAATAGAAAAAGCAGCGATCATCGTTAAGATACTAGCGAGTAGATGTAATATACCGCAACGAACGGCCAAAAAACCGGTTACAAGCCCGGTCATCCCACCTGCAATAATAGCAAAAACTGTTGCTATCCATGGATTTACACCTGAAACAATTGCTGTTGCAGCAACGGCAGCACCCATAGGAAAGCTACCATCAACACTCAAGTCAGGAAAATCCAGAACTCGAAAGGTGAGATAAACGCCCAGTGCCACCAGCCCATATACTAGCCCTATTTCTAAGGTTCCAAAAAAAGCAAAAGCAGACATTAAAACTCCCTTTATACTGCTATTAGATTGATACTGGCATTGATAACCAGCAACACCTACTCTACGATTTTAGTCGCACGAGACTTAACGCTGTCAGGAAAAGTAATACCCAGTTTTGCCGCTGCTTTTTTGTTCAATACTAAGTCTGAACCTTCAGCAACCTTAACAGCCAAATCACCAGGCTTTTTACCATTCAAAATT
The DNA here is from genome assembly GCA_016764915.1 of Aliivibrio sp. Taxonomy (GTDB): domain Bacteria; phylum Pseudomonadota; class Gammaproteobacteria; order Enterobacterales; family Vibrionaceae; genus Aliivibrio_A. The sequence goes on from JAESQY010000110.1 coordinate 13,252, forward strand.
GCAGCAACATAATCTGCGGTTTGAAGACCTACCTGATAGTAGTCAAAACCCAGCGCAGCATAAGCACCATTTTCAATATAGGTTGTAGAGCCACCAAATACTGGAGTCTTTGCCATATTAGCCGCAACAATCATGCCATCGATGGCGCTCGCTACCGTGTTATCAACAGCGGCATAAATCACATCAGACTTTTCAACAATAATCTGTGTCGCTGATTGTACATCAGCACTCTTAAGCGCAATCGCTTCAATCACTTTTAACCCTTTTGCAGCAGCCGCATCTTTTAGTAGTTTCACCAAAGTAACAGCATTCGATTCACCAGGGTTATAAACGACACCAATTGACTTTACGTTTGGCATTATTTCAAGAATCAAATCGACATGTTGTGCTACTGGAGAAAGATCCGAAAGACCCGTTACGTTGCCGCCTGGTTTGTCGATATTTTTGATAAGTTTAGCACCCAGCGGATCCGTTACCGCAGTAAACACAACCGGAATTTTACGAGTTGCGGCAACCAAAGCTTGTGCCGTTGGTGTTGCAATACCGACCAATACGTCTGGTTCTTCACCTACAAATTGACGAGCTATCTGTACTGCTATTGCTGTATTACCTTGCGCGGTTTGATAGACAAACTCTAAGTTTTTACCTTCAACAAACCCTTTCTTTTTTAGCCCGTCTAATAGACCTTGACGAGTCGAATCTAGGGCTGGATGTTCCACGATTTGTGAAACAGCCACTTTGTACACTTTAGCTAAAACAGTTGTTGATGTGAATAGAAGCGATCCTGCTATACATGCTGCTGTAATGATATTCGACGCTTTCATGCTATCTCCTTGATAATATTCCGATGCTGTATTTTATGTAGCCACTTTATTACTTTGAGTTATTCGCCTTTTATTGGCTTATTTGTGACCTTATCTATTTATCCCAAAAAAACGACAGAAAATATACATATTATTAACAATATTTATCATTTATTTGTTCTATTGACGGAATTCCCATTATCTTCGGTCATGAAATTAACAATTGGCAGACGATTGCATATCCATAAATAACAGGCAATAAAAAAGCACTCAAAAAGAGTGCTTTAAACGCATATCTACTTACTATAACTATTTAATTTAAAACCAGCGTTCTAACGCATTTTTATCTAGTAGTTTGAATGCTTTATTTAAGATCTTAGCTAACTCTTTATATCTAGGATTTTTTCTGGCCGGTTCTAATGCCATACCCGACTCAGCGATTTTTTGGTGCAGTTCTCGATACCAGCTAGCAAGAGCAGGAGGAAGCTGAGTGTTTGAGCGATTTCCAAGCCACCAAAAGCCCTGTAAAGGAAGACTCAAAGCAAACAGTGCCATAACAATTGCTTGAGGTATAGCGCCGTAATTTTCAAATACCATCTGAGTTAAAATACTTATCACTGCAACTGCAGGCATAACAGTAATTGCAAAACGCGTGGTTTTAATCACTCTCTGTTCTGGAAAGATTGGTGCTAGCTCTTTTCGAACAGGCCAACTATCCATGTATTTTTGACCATCACGAAAACGGAATAAAAATTGTTGTTCACTCATTTTAACGTCTCCCGTATTCAACAAATTTTGTAATTATTAAAAAATAGCTATAACAAACTTGATTAATATTAATTTTTTTACTGATTTTTTTGTTATCCTACGCACATTCGCGCTTCTTAGCTATTTACCCATTGTTGCTTTTATTTCGGGATAAGGCAACTCTGATTACTCTTCGCTAAAAAGCACACCAACTCTGTGTCTCTTATATACAGATTTTTACGACTATTTCATTCAAGAGTAGACGACGGGTCATAAATGTCGACTATTCTTGAATGAAATAGTCCATAAATACTACATTACATTTTCAGACAATTAATAGGTATGCAAACATGTCTAAGCTGGTTTTAGTTTTAAATTGCGGTAGTTCTTCTCTTAAATTTGCTGTTGTCGATCCTGTTACTGGTGACGAACACCTTACAGGTCTAGCCGAATGCCTTCACCTTCCTGAAGCTCGCATCAAGTGGAAAATGGACGGAAAACACGAAGCTCAACTAGGTAACGGCGCTGCTCATGAAGAAGCACTTGCATTTATGGTTGAATCTATTCTTGCGTCTAAACCTGAACTTTCGCAGAGCATTACCTCAATCGGACACCGTGTTGTGCATGGTGGTGAGAAATTTACTAAATCTGCACTTATCACTGATGAAGTTCTGCAAGGTATCGAAGATTGCTGTGCACTCGCTCCTCTTCATAATCCAGCACACATTATTGGTATTAAAGCTGCACAAGCCGCTTTCCCTGCACTGAAAAATGTTGCTGTATTCGATACTGCGTTCCATCAGTCAATGCCTGAAGAAGCTTATTTATACGCTCTTCCGTACAACCTTTATACTGACCACGCGATTCGTCGTTACGGCATGCACGGTACTTCTCACCTATTTATCACTCGTGAGTGTGCCAATGTTCTTGGTAAACCAGTAGAAGAGCTAAACATCATTAACTGTCACTTAGGCAATGGTGCTTCTGTTTGTGCGATTAAAAATGGTCAGTCGGTCGATACGTCTATGGGACTTACTCCACTTGAAGGTCTTGTTATGGGAACTCGCTGCGGTGATATCGACCCTGCGATCATCTTCCACCTACACGACTCATTAGGCTACTCTCTTGATAAAATCAACACAATGTTGACTAAAGAGTCTGGCCTACAAGGTCTAACAGGAATCACTTCAGATTGCCGTTTTGTTGAAGATAACTACGGTGCAAAACCTGAAGCGACTCGCGCTATGGATGTCTTCTGTCACCGTCTTGCAAAATACGTTGCTGGTTATACCGCAACACTTGATGGCCGTTTAGACGCTATCGTCTTCACCGGCGGCATTGGTGAAAACTCAGCACCTATTCGTGAAATGGTACTTAACCGTTTAGCGATTCTGGGTGTTGAAGTTGATACAGAACGTAACCTTAAAGCTCGTTTTGGTAAAGAGGGCACTATCACAACAGATAGCAGCCGTGTTCCTTCACTGGTTATTTCAACCAATGAAGAGTTAGTTATCGCTGAAGATACAGCACGTCTAACTAACATCTAATCATGCCGGCCAGCCAGTTGGGTTGGCCATTTTTACTTAACGTGTAGAGGAGTTTCTATTGTCTCGTACAATTATGCTTATCCCTATTGGTGCTGGTGTTGGTTTAACATCAGTTAGTCTTGGTGTTCTTCGTGCAATGGAGCGTAAGGGTGTTAATGTTTCATTCTTTAAGCCAATTGCCCAGCCACGTACAGACGTCGAGCAACCGGATTTAACCACAACGATCATTCGCTCAAACAGTGACATGATGGTTGCAGAACCAACAACGATGGCTCGTGCAGAAAACTTAATCAGTAATGACCAAAGTGATGTACTGCTTGAAGAGATCGTTGCTCATTTTAATGAAGCAACTAAAGATTCAGAAGTTAGTTTAATTGAAGGACTGGTTCCTACCCGCAAACACCCGTTTGCTAATCAAATTAACTTTGAAATTGCAAAAACCTTAGGTGCTGAAATTATTTTTGTTGCTGCACCAGGTACTGATAATCCGTCACAGTTAAAAGAGCGAATTGAAGTTGCTTGCTCTAACTTTGGCGGTATTAAAAACAAACAAATATCCGGCGTGATTATCAATAAATTGAACGCTCCGGTTGATGAAGATGGCCGAACTCGTCCAGACTTGTCTGATGTTTTCCATGACATAGAGAAAGATAACCAGATCAATCTCGAAGTAATGCAAATCTTCAATTCAAGCCCAATCCGCGTTTTAGGTTGTGTGCCTTGGAGCATTGATCTGATTGCTACTCGTACTATCGATATGGCTAAGCACTTAAAAGCAACGATCATCAACGAAGGTGAAATCAATACTCGTCGTATTAAGAGTATTACTTTCTGTGCGCGTTCAATCCCTCACATGGTTGAGCATTTCAAGCCAGGTTCACTGTTAGTGACTGCTGCTGACCGTGGTGACGTGATCGTTGCTGCTTGTCTTGCTGCTATGAATGGTGTTGAAATTGGCGGTCTACTGCTAACGGGTGGATATGAAATCCCTCACCAGATTCATACCCTATGTGAGCGTGCATTCGCTACTGGATTACCAGTATTCACTGCAGAAACAAACACATGGCAGACGTCTCTTAGCTTGCAAAGCTTCAGCCTTGAAGTCCCTGCTGATGATAAAGAGCGCGTAGAATTCGTGAATGAACACGTAGCTGGTCACATTGATGGCCAATGGATTGATTCTCTATCTGAAGGTACAACGGGCTCACGTCGTCTTAGCCCACCAGCATTCCGTTATCAGTTAACAGAATTTGCTCGTAAAGCCAACAAACGTGTTGTTCTTCCTGAAGGTGATGAGCCACGTACCGTTAAAGCCGCTGCAATTTGTGCTGAAAGAGGCATTGCGCACTGTGTGCTTATCGGAAACCCAACTGAAATTCACCGTGTGGCTGAGCTGCAAGGTGTTGAACTTGGCCCTGGTGTTGAAATTGTTGACCCTGAAGAAGTTCGTGAGCAATATGTTGCTCGTTTAGTTGAGTTACGTGCGAAGAAAGGTATGACTGAGGTCGTTGCTAGAGAAAAACTGGAAGATTCAGTTTTCCTTGGTACTATGATGCTTGAGCGCGGCGAAGTTGATGGTCTAGTTTCTGGCGCGGTTCATACCACAGCCAATACCATTGTTCCTCCGTTCCAAATCATCAAAACGGCACCTGACGCTTCTATCGTATCTTCAATCTTTTTCATGCTTCTGCCTGATCAAGTTCTTGTATACGGTGACTGTGCGATCAACCCAGATCCAACGGCTGAACAGCTGGCTGAAATCGCGATTCAATCTGCTGATTCTGCCATCGCATTTGGTATCGACCCTCGCGTTGCCATGATCTCATACTCTACGGGTGAATCAGGTAAAGGCGCAGATGTCGATAAAGTGCGTGAAGCAACCAAACTTGCTCAAGCAAAACGCCCTGATCTGATTATTGATGGCCCACTTCAGTACGATGCAGCCATCATGGAGAACGTAGCGGCTTCTAAAGCACCTAACTCTCCAGTTGCCGGTAAAGCGACCGTATTCATCTTCCCTGACTTGAATACAGGTAACACGACTTACAAAGCGGTACAGCGTTCAGCTGATTTGGTCTCTATTGGTCCTATGCTTCAAGGCATGCGTAAACCAGTTAATGATTTGTCACGTGGCGCATTAGTAGACGATATTGTTTACACTATTGCACTGACAGCCATTCAAGCTGATCAAGCTGAAAAGTCGGTTAACTAAATTTTAGCTAACCAATAAAAACGGCCGCTGATTTTCATCAGTGGCCGTTTTTATGTTTGGCTATTTTAAAGCTTTAATCGTCCTAAAATTGAGTGAGACAACGTCGTTTCATCAACCAGTTCAAGTTCTCCGCCCATAGGCACACCATGCGCAATTCGACTTGCAGGTACGTCATATTCTTGGCAAATTTCTGCAATATAGTGAGCTGTTGCTTCACCTTCTACTGTCGGGTTGGTCGCTAATATCACTTCAGATATCCCACCACGCGCTAAGCGATGATCTAAAGTATCGAGCCCAATATCACTTGGCCCAATACCGTCTAACGGCGAGAGGTGACCCATTAACACAAAGTAACAACCTGAAAATTGCCCTGTGGCTTCAACAGCGACGATATCCGCTGGACTTTCAACCACACACAACTGACCATTCTCTTTGCGCTTATAGTTAAGGCAAATTGAACACGTCTCTTCTTCAGTAAATGTCCGACATTCACTGCAATGGCCAACTTCAGTCATTGCCTGGGCAAGCGTATCTGCTAACTTCAAACCACCTTGGCGGTTTCGTTGCAACAGATGAAAAGCCATACGCTGAGCTGACTTGGGACCAACCCCTGGAAGACACCGTAGGGCCTCCATCATCTGTTCCAATAGATTACTGGTGCGCATTGATTAGAAAGGCATCTTAAAACCTGGTGGCAATTGCATTCCACCAGTAACATCGCCCATCTTCTCTTTTTGAGTCTCTTCAACACGACGTGCAGCATCGTTGAATGCGGCGGCAATAAGATCTTCAAGCATATCTTTATCATCTTCCATCAAGCTCTCGTCAATCTCAACACAACGTACACTGTGACTTCCGTTGATAGTAATTTTTACAAGACCTGCGCCAGATTCACCAGTCACTTCCATCTTCGCAACTTCTTCTTGCATTTTTGCCATACGATCTTGCATTTGCTGGGCTTGTTTCATCAAGTTGCCCATTCCGCCTTTACCACCAAACATATGATTCTCTCTTTTCAATTTTAGAGTTATAAACTAACGATTAATACATGGGGCAGTTGAACGAAAAATTCAAGCCCCGAAAAATTGTCATATAGGACGAACGCTTTCATTATCAATGGTTGCGCCAAAACGCTCCACCATTGTATTTACATGCTGATCACTCTGTAAACTTTGATACGCCGTTTGTAATTTATGTTGATAGAGCCTCTCACGAAACTCTAAAGGAGTCACCCCATCACTGCCTAAACTCACAGTAATTTGACACTGTTTCCCGATCACTTCCGAGAGACCTTCGGCCAATAGTTCTTGAGCTCTATCACTGTTTAAATGTGCTTGATCGCTACGTAATATAAGATCAATTTGACAGCCTTGTTCTCCTAAAGCTTGCTGACTATAAGAGGAGTTCAAGGCAAGTTGCTGCACCAATTTAGCAACATTCAAACGGTTAACAATAGACGACCAGCTATCTTGTTGCGCAGATTCCGCAATCAAAAGCTCGGTCATTTCAGGCGTTTTCTCATGCTCTAACGCTTGTTTCAGTATAGTTGGAGTAATCTTTTCTACTTTTAGTTCAACTTCTGGATTACTCGGTTTCCATTGGTAGTTATTATCACTGTTATCGTGTGAAGCAAGACCTTGTTGAGGCGCTTCAATTTCAATCTCTACACTGTGAGAAATATCAGTACGCGACGACTGAACAACATGGGATGACGGATGTTTCTGAGCCAACCGCTCAACTGCCGATGATGCTGTTATATCAGGAGTCGCTTCACCCTTTTTTGATGATGAGTTCTCTCTAGTTAACCCTTTTTTTCTACTTCGTAGTTGATTCAACGCACCCAAAGCACCAGATTGACCAAAGTTAACAGGTTGAGACGCGACAACGGGAGTTGGTGTCGATGGCGGAGTCGCCGCCGCATTTTGTTCCGCTTGTGCGTACTCTTGATAATCGCTGTCGTGTTGATAAGAAGGTTGCGTATCAACACTCGGATGTTCAGTTACCTCTATTGGTTGCTCTTGAGAGCGCTCTGGCGATGGTGAGTGAGACTGAGCCACTGGTTGAGACTGGACTACCGATTGAGGCTGGACAATAGGTTGTGACGGTTGAACCATAACTTGCTCTGTAGGTTCAGCCGTTGGTACTTGAATAGATTCTGGAGAAAACATCGTCGTAGCTACAGGTCTAAAAGCGAGCATTCTAAGCAGCGTCATCTCTACGCCACTCTTACCACTAGGTGCAAATGGCAAGTCTTTTCGGCCCTGAAGTGCTATTTGATAGCAGAGTTGAAGATCTTGTGGATTCAAGACACGACTTAACAGTTCGATACGCTCTGCTTCAGGTAACGATTTATCTAAGCTTGCAGGAAGGGCTTGATACATAGCTATACGGTGCAACTGCAGCGCCAACTCTTTAATCAATCCGTCCCATTCAACACCAATATTTGCCAGTTCATTCAAACAGTCCATGGTCTGCTTAGCTTGTTTGCTGCTCATTGCCTCGACTAAGCGCAGTGCTTGATCCGTATCGAGTGTTCCCAACATACTAGCAACAATGTCACTGCTAACAACGCCATTTCCTAAAGCAATCGCTTGATCCGTTAAACTCATTGCATCACGCATACTTCCCTCTGCAGCATGAGAGATCAAACTCAGCGCACGAGATTCAGAACTCACCTGTTCTTGTTGTAATACGTAATCGAGCTGAGAATGAATTTCATCAACACTGATGTGCTTAAGGTGAAACTGCAAACAACGAGATAAAATGGTGACAGGAAGTTTTTGTGGTTCTGTGGTTGCGAGTATAAATTTCACATACTCAGGCGGCTCTTCTAACGTTTTTAATAAGGCATTAAAGCTGTGCCTTGAGAGCATATGGACTTCATCGATCAAATAGACTTTGAAACGACCACGTGCCGGTTTGTATTGAACGTTATCAAGTAGCTCTCGAGTGTCTTCGACTTTAGTGCGTGATGCCGCATCTATCTCAAGTAGGTCAACAAAGCGACCTTCATCTATCTCTTTACACGTTGAGCAGTTGCCACAAGGTGTGGCGGTAATGCCGGTTTCACAGTTCAGTCCTTTAGCAAAAAGACGTCCTATGGTTGTTTTACCTACACCTCGAGTACCACTAAAGAGATAAGCGTGATGCAGACGGTTGTGTTCCAACGCATTTTCGAGCGCGGTAAGCACGTGAGCTTGGCCAACCACATCTTTGAAACGATGTGGTCGCCATTTTCGTGCCAATACTTGATAACTCATAGAATAGTGCCCTACCAAATTAAGGCATTTATCCTAGCATATGAGGCAAAAAGAGACGAGCAATAACAGACTATACACGCAGTCTGTAACCAGCTAGATGTACTTTTAGTGTCCGTCAAATTCGCAAATGCTATAAACGTCTATATTAAGTGCCACCAGACGTTGCTCACCACCAATTTCAGGCAAGTTAATAACAAAGGCCGCGTGATCAGCGATGCCACCCAACTGACGAATCAGCTTAGTCGTCGCCTCAATGGTACCACCGGTTGCCAGCAAATCATCCACCATTAATACTTTATCGCCTTCAACGATAGCGTCAGTATGGATCTCTAAAGTATCAGTACCATACTCAAGCTCATAGTCTTGAGAGACCGTTGCGCGAGGTAACTTGCCAGGCTTTCGTACTGGAATAAAACCGACACCAAGCTCCAGTGCTAGAGGAGCACCAAACAGAAATCCTCTTGCTTCAGTACCAACAATTTTAGTAAAACCCATGCCGCGGTACTTATCAGCCAAGTTCTTAATAGTAGCTTGATACGCTTGCGGGACTTCCATCAAACTAGTGACATCTCTGAATAAAATGCCGGGTTTAGGATAATCAGGAATGGATTTAATGCTGTCTCTTATTAAAGCTAATGCTTCTACATTCATGTTAATACCAATTTATTAAAATAATTTAATTCCAAAACATGGTAGTGACATTATTCTTTTTCAGCAACCGTTTGAATCAAGTTTAGGTCAACTTCTTTGCGGTTAGGCAAACGAATAAACCAAAAAAGTAGAATGGAGGCAAATAGAAACAGCATCGCCTTTTGCCATAACAGAGGAACTAGCCAAATTGAAAAACAGAAACTTGCAATAATAAGTATGATCGCTTTTTGTTTCACTTTTTTAGATACGCTATGGTGTAAATTCCAATCAAGAATAATTGGTCCGAATGTCGGGTGCAGAGTAAGCCAGTTATAGAAACGTGTTGAGCCTTTCATAAAGAAACTGCTGGCTAAAAGTAAAAATGGAGTGGTGGGTAACAAAGGAAGGAAAATGCCTAATACCGCAACAGAGACAAAAAACCAGCCTAGAGCGATATAAATATAACGTTTAATAGCCATTTTACCCTCCTCGTATCAAGCTAGGTTAGAAATGACCACCTGATAACACTTTGTACATAGTTAGACTTGCGACTAAAGTTGCTGGTACTAGTGCAAGCAGCAGTCCAATAAAATAGAAGACATTATACGGGTCTTTAAACTCTTTATCTGTGGTTCCATGAGCCATTTTTCATACTTCCTTAATACAGATTGCTATTGATACTTTAAAAAGCATAAGGAATATATAGGAATTAAATGAAAACAAAAACCGACAAAATGTAAGGGTTTTAGCTATTTTAAAAACAAATGGTAACTAAACCGTTAAAAAAACGCTACTTCATCACTCTTTTAATGGTGAAACTAAAACTACTTGACCCAATTTTATGTAGATGAAGTGTACCGTTATGGTGACTTAAGTTAAAAGTATACATTGGGTTCTTTTGACTGTTTTTTCCCAATTGATTCATCACTGGAATATTCATTGAAGAGAGATTATTCACTGCTGAGCCGGGCTGCCAAATAGCAGAAAGTCCAACCGGTAAAATATCGATCTCTTCATCACCTACGTTAATGATGCCAAACAGTCCTTCAATGGGGTCAGCATAACCTGAATGACTCATTCCTCGCTCAATTCTCGCAACTAAATGCTGAAGGTCATTTTCATTGGCTTCCGTATTTCGAATATAGTCATCAAAAAAAGCTCTTACTAATAGGGTTGTGCCAACACTGTTCTCTTCCCCAGTAGACGAGTCTAAAACATAAAAAACCAAACGCCCATCAATCAACCAAGAGTAGTCGAACACAATAGGAAGCTCATCGGTTGATTGCAAGACACGGTAATTCAACCACCAGGAACCACAATTAGAGTCGCGCTCAGGTAATAAACCAACTAATAGCTCTCTCGCTGCATTAGGATTCTCTTTTAACTGTTGTAGATGCCATTTTAATTCCTGATCTTCTGGCTGCTCTTCAGAATCATCAGTTTTAAACCACTGGCTGGAAAAGTCTCTCATCATATAATCGGTTGAATCGACATCTTTAAGTGCGGAAGTTAGAGACGATATTAAAGTGGTTAAACTGTCTAATGGTTTGACTAAGAAATCTTTCACTCCATAACGCAGCATTTTAGCCACATCTTTCATATCTCCGGTTCCAGAAACCACAATCATAGGAAGCATCGGATATTGTTGGCTCACTTCTTCCACGAACTCACCACCCGACATCACTGGCATCGAAAGATCGCACAATAGAATATCAGGGATATTCTCGCGCAATGAAATTAAGCCCTCTAATCCATTAGATGCAACAGTTACTCGACACGAAAACCCCTCTAAACAGGTCGATACTAACGTTCTAAATACTGGGTCATCATCAACGATTAGCACTTCTTTTTTAGAGAGGGATAGTGCAACTTCTTGGGAAAAGAGCGAAGGTTTAACTGAATCATCATCATTCGTGTGCTTTTGCTTAATAGACATATCTCCTCTCTTGTTCCAAAGAACAACAATCTAACCATTTATGATTCTTACTGATGATTACCAACATATACTCTGCCTCAACCAGTCAGTATGTTACATTTTTTGGTACTATTTTTACTTGCAATAATATTAAAAGTAGTCGTGTTTCAGTATCTCATCAACCTACAGGCTGTGTATTATTTAGAGATTCACCAAAGTTTTGATGTGAAACAACATACTTCTTGCAAAGAAATATAGACTTATCTACTTTGTAATTCTATAGATAATATTTTGGTCCAACATTGATATGTCAAAACACCCCATGAAATTAGATGATCTCAACCTTTTCCGTCTCGTCGTCAAATATGGCAGTTTCACTTCAGCTTCTCGCAAAACAATGGTGCCAGTGGCAACCATTACGCGTCGCATTCAAGCACTGGAAGAGTCACTTGAGATCCGTCTATTAAATCGCCATGCGAGAAAGCTATCTTTGACTGAATCAGGACAAAAATTTTACGATGAGTGTGGGCCAGTTTTACAAGCACTCATTCGCACCAGTGAACAGATAAGTGACGAATGCAAAGGCGCTGCTGGCAAATTAAAAATAGCAGCACCTGCGAACCTGACTAAAATGATGTTACAACCCATTCTAAATCAATTCATGTTTCAATATCCTGAGATCAACATCGAGCTCTTCATGAGCAGTCAGCCCGAACTTTTGGACCCAACAGAATGGGATCTTATCTTTAGAATTGGCCCACAAAGAGATTCTAATTTAATTGCTCGTAAAATTGGTTCTTTAGAAGATATTTTAGTCGCTAGTCCAAGTTACTTAGCGGCAGCTCCCGAATTGAAACATGCCAATGATCTTCATCACCACAGCTTGCTTAAAGGTCGCCCACTGCTGAAATGGGTATTGAATAACCAACAAGGTGAAACCGTCACCATCAATGATGCTGCTCGGTTTGAAGCGAGTGAACTCAACGTGGTTCGCCACGCTTGTGCTGATAGCTTAGGCATCACGTTAATGCCAAATATCATGATCCACAATTACATCGAAGATGGCAGACTTGTTAGAGTATTAGATGATTGGTCAGCAAACCCGAGAGCAGTCTATTTAATCTATAACCATAAAGCACACCAACCAGAAAAAGTACGACTATTTATCGACTTTATGAGTCAATAGCAGCTTATTCGTTTTTTTCACTAGCCACAAGTTCACTCTTGTTATCGCTAGTGATTATAGGATAAAAAGAATACACCACTGCATTGAGTATCACCATAAGAAAACTCAAACAAGCCACACCAATGGCTGCATATTGAAAAGAGATATCATGTAAATACGCAACAAAATACGCAATCACTACGTTGCCAAATGCTAACATTACGTTTTGAATAGCAGAAGTACGTCCGGCAATATCTTCTGTGACATAGTGCTGTAAAAACATCGAGAGCCGCACGGTGGACAGTGATGATGTGATGCCAAAACAGAGCAACAATAAAGGCATCGCAATCAATGATTCAAAATATCCATAACAGAAGAATACAACAGCCGCGGTAATTTGATTGACGTACATTATAGAGTCAGAAGAGATTCGCTGTACTTGTTGTTGATAGAATTTACTCAGCACCCCTCCACTGATTACGCCTAGGGCATAACTTGTCCCTAATATTGACTGCCAGCTTGAGTCTCCGCCAAATTTGGCGCTCACCGTTGGTGTTAACAATACATAAAAAGCACCCAGTGAAACGGCAATAGAAAAGCTACTCAACAAACGAACACTGAATGCCTTATTTGATAAGCAGTAACAGTAAAACTCGCCCCAACTGGTATTGATGTTTTTATTGTCATACTCCTTTTCGCTTTGCAAATCGCTGTCTATATCTGCCCATTTAATTAAGATAAAACAGAGCACAAAAATTGCGGTAATAAGCTCAAAAAGATATATCTCCGAGTAAATTGCTAAGACAAAACCAGTAAAGGACAAACCAATGATATGTCCAAGTTGAGAGCCTGCACTTATTCGGCTATTCACTCTTGCATGGTGCTTTTTTTCTATACTATTACGAACAAACACATACAAAGCACTGCGATAAAATGGCCGACTAACAAAAATGGTCAATGCACCAAAAAACAGAGTCATGGTCGGGTCGTATTCATACGTAAATACAAATAGAGTAAACGTTGAGATAGAGAACAGACTACAAAGTAGTAAAATCTTAATTGGGGAGAAGGTGTCTGACGCTTTACTAGCAAAATACTGCATTCCTGAGACGATGAGAAATTCGCTACCAAATGCAGTCGCAAAAGCCCATAAGCTCCCGGTATGATCAAACAACAATTTACCCAACATTAAGATAAATATTGCACTGCACATTTTCGTGAACAGCTCAATATATGCGGGTAAGTAGTGTTTCAAGTGGTTCTCCTTTCTGTACTAATGCAACAAAGCCAGAGCATCCTACTCAGGCTTCTTTATCAGTTGCTATTAAACGGAGCGGTTACGCTCCTTCGTTATGTATCTCTAGATTGGCAAGATCTTGAAGTTCCAATTGAGTTTTTGCATCATCGCCACGTAAATTCTCTAAATACTCTAAATAGGCTTGATCAACATCCTTAGTGACATAGTGCGCGTTAAACACTGACGTTTCAAACTGTTTAATGTCCGAATTACCAACACTCACCGCTGCAACCAAATCATCTAGATCTTGAAAGATGAGCTCATCTGCACCAATAATCTTACAGATTTCATCCACTTCTCGACCGTGTGCTATCAATTCATTGGCACTTGGCATGTCAATACCATATACATTCGGGAAGCGAACTTCTGGAGCGGCTGATACCATATAAACATTATTGGCACCTGAATCTCTTGCCATTTGAATAATCTGCTCAGAGGTTGTACCACGAACAATGGAATCATCAACCAGTAAGACATTTTTCCCTTTAAACTCACTTCGAATCGCATTGAGTTTACGTCGTACCGATTTCTCTCGTTCTTGCTGGCCTGGCATAATAAAAGTTCGGCCAATGTACCTATTTTTAACAAAACCTTGTCGATAAGGTTTATCAATAATTTGTGCAATTTCTAGTGCAATATCACACGATGTTTCAGGTATAGGAATCACCACATCTATGTCGAGTTCATCCCACTCACGTTTGATTTTTGCACCCAACTTTTTACCCATTTCTAAGCGTGCACTATAAACAGAGATTTTATCTATGAAAGAGTCTGGACGTGCAAAGTAAACGAATTCAAAAATACATGGATTTAAGGTTGGATTTTCAGCACATTGTTGTGTAAACAACTCTCCTTCAAACGTCACATAAATTGCTTCGCCTGGAGCCACATCTCTAACAAAATCAAACCCGACTGCATCAAGAGCTACAGACTCAGAAGCGACCATATATTCCGTACGCTCTGCTGTTTCACGCTTACCCAAACAGAGTGGGCGAATACCATTTGGATCACGAAACGCAACCATGCCATGGTCGATAATCATGGCGACCACCGCATAAGCGCCTTTGATTAATAAGTGTACGTTCTTAATTGCATCAAAAATATCGTTAGCTTTAAGTGGGTAGTGCTCCGTTAAATCAATTTGACGGGCCAAGACGTTGAGTAGCACTTCGGAGTCTGACGTTGTATTAAGATGGCGACGATCTTGTTCAAATAAGCTCTTACGTATTTCGTTAGCATTGGTCAAATTACCGTTGTGCGCTAATGTAATACCAAAAGGAGAGTTGACATAAAAAGGTTGAGCTTCAGAAGCACTTGAACTGCCCGCCGTTGGGTATCGAACGTGGCCAATACCGACATTTCCTTGAAGTCGCTGCATGTGTTTCGCTTCAAACACATCTTTCACCAATCCGTTCGCTTTACGCAGACGAAAACGATTGCTTTCTATGGTAACAATACCCGCAGCATCTTGGCCACGATGTTGTAAAACAGTTAGAGCATCATAAATTGACTGATTTACAGGTGTTGCACCCACGATTCCAACAATACCACACATGTATTTTAACCCTCGATTGTCAACAATACTGGCACAACTAAATACCAGGTAAAAAGCTAGATGTCTCTTTTATGTAAGTAAAAAACCACTCAATAATCATTCTGAAATTTGGAATTAATTGAGACTGTTTCCACCACAATGAATCCGATAAAGTAGTAAAAGCATCAATAAAAAACAGTACTGCGGCAATAATCAAAACTCCGCGTAAACCGCCAAAAACAACACCAAGAATACGATCAGTACCAGATAGCCCTGTTTTATGCACCAATTGCCCAATAACATAATTGACTAAGGCCCCCACAACAAGTGTAGCAACAAATAGTACGGCAATCGCACTGCCATTTCTAATCATCTCATCATGGATATTGGAAAAATAGACAGCAAGCTTAGGATAGAAATTACTGGCTATAAAAAATGCACCAAACCATATCACTAATGAAAGCGCTTCTTTTACAAAACCACGTACTAAACTAATCACTGCGGACAGGCAAATAATGCCCAAAATTACAAAATCAATCCAAATCATACTTTCTATTACATCTCAGTTGGCGCGCAGTTTAACAGAAAATAGAGCTACGCAAACGTTTGTTTAGGGGTTTAGAGGATTAAATTTCAACATTTGACCTTTCAACTTGAATTTTTTTTCAATTTTGACCAATTGCTGTTCAAGCTGGTTTTTTGAAATATTAGGTCCAACCACCACCCGAGAAAACTCTCCCTCTTTAGGCTTTTTTGGATAGATATGCGCTTGAAAGCCCTCTTCCCTAAGTTTTTTAACCAGGTTTTTTGCATTATCTTGGTTGCTGAAAGTCGCTAATTGAATAACCCAAGCATTTTTATCATGTTCATTTTTAGCTTCGGTTTCGTTCACAGTAACCACTTGAATATGGTTTTTATCAAAAGTAATCGTGACTGGCTCACTGGGTAGTTCAACCGAAAATTCAATTGGTTCAACAATGCTAATATTCCCTTCACCATTAACGATATCAGGTTTAATTGGAATGCTAGCAAACTCCTCTTGAAAACGTTGCTTTTTACCATCAAATACATCCGGTAATACAATAATCCCTATGGCTACCAAGATAATGGTTCCGACTAAACGGCTCTGAAATTTACTCGCCATTTACACTCCTAATATGACTGTTTTGCCAATATTCCCACACTTGACCAACCGTGTAAAAAGACCCAAAAACAAGAACTAAATCATCGACACAGGCGTCATGCAACGCTAATTCAAATGCACTTACTGGTTCAGAAAAAAGACCAGTAGCGGATGGGACATAAGCTTCCAATTCACTCGCAGTGGCCGCTCTAGGTCCTGCTAAGGAAGCAAGGTACCAAAAATCGACCAGTTCACGAAATGGAGCCAGTGTCGATTGTATGTCTTTATCATGCAACATACCAACCACAGCATGTAGCTTCTTATGTGGATATTGAGATGTTATTTGATTAATAAGATACTCTGCTGAGTGAGGGTTATGTGCCACATCTAATATAATCAAGGGATGCTGACCCAATACTTGCATTCTACCTGGCAGCTGCGCATTGATTAAACCATTAACAATATTTTCATCACTCAATGTCAGTCCTGAACAGCTCAAGGCCATCAGTGCTGTTGCCGCATTAGGAAGAGGCAGTTGAGGTAAAGGAAGATCGGTGAGTTCAAATGCACCACAGCTCCATTGCCAACAATTACCCTGCTGCTGGTAGTGAAACTGATAACCCACTTGATGTAAATCAGCATCAATATCATCCGCATGAGCAGACACTGTCGCAGGAGGATTCGGCTGACCGCAAATGGCAGGTTTACCTGCTCGAAAAATACCTGCTTTTTCATAACCGATAACATCGATATCATCACCAAGCCAATCGACATGGTCAATAGCCAAGCTGGTAATAACAGAGACATCGTGATCAACCACATTGGTGGCATCAAGACGACCGCCAAGTCCCACCTCAAGCAACACCACATCAACCTTATGTTGTTTAAACTGATACAGTGCGGCTAACGTACCAAATTCAAACAGACTCAAACTGACCGCTTCTCGTTTTGAATCGATTTCAAAAAAAGCTCGGCTGTGCTCTTCATCACTGGCATCAACACCATTAATTCGAACTCGTTCATTATATTTGATCAGATGTGGAGAGCTATAGACACCCACGTTATATCCTGCGTCTAAGAGGATCGATTCCATCAAAGCGCACGTTGACCCTTTGCCGTTGGTTCCAGCAACAGTAATCACACACGGCGCCGGATTTTTAAGCCCAGCACGTTGTGCAACGATATCTGCACGTTCTAGCCCAAGATCAATGCTACTTGAGTGCAGCTGTTCTAAATAAGCAAGCCACGTCGCAAGAGGCGAAGTGGCTTGAGGTTTCATTGGTTGTGACATCTATATTACTTAACTCTTATGCATGAGGCGCATCAACGGAGACTACTAATGGCGAAGATTGATTGGTCATTTTTGCAATTAACCCTCCGATACGTTGACGCATTTCTCTACGATCAACAATCATGTCAATGGCGCCATGCTCAAGTAAAAACTCACTGCGTTGGAAACCCTCTGGCAGTGTCTCACGTACCGTCTGCTCAATAACACGTTGACCTGCAAAACCTATCAATGCACGAGGTTCACCAATGTTGATATCGCCTAACATAGCTAAACTCGCCGATACACCACCCATAGTAGGATCGGTCAGTACGGAGAAGTACGGTAGACCTTTTTTAGATAACTTCCCTAATGCTGCACTGGTTTTGGCCATCTGCATTAAAGACATCAATGCCTCTTGCATACGTGCACCACCACTGGCTGAGAAGCAAATCAGCGCACAGTTATTTTCTATTGCAGCATCAACTGCAAGAACAAAGCGAGCACCAACAACAGAACCCATTGAGCCGCCCATGAATTTGAATTCAAAAGCGCATGCAACAACAGGGATCTCAAGTAAGTTGCCTTTCATCACAATAAGCGCATCGGTCTCGCCACTTGATTTTTGAGCGGCAACAATACGATCTTTATATTTTTTAGAGTCTTTAAATTTCAACAGATCTTTTGGCTCAAGTTCAGCCCCAATCTCTTCACGCCCATTGGCATCTAAAAAACTCTCTAAACGTTTACGAGCCATCATGCGCATATGATGGTCACATTTTGGACATACGTTCATGTTACGTTCTAATTCTACTTGATATAGAACCTGATCACAGGCCGTACATTTTGTCCAAACACCTTCAGGAATCGACGCTTTACGGGTGTTTACAATGTTACTTTTATTTAATATTTTCTCAAGCCAACTCATGGAAGACCTTTTGTTTGATTCCCCCGCAACAGCAGCAGAGGATAAATTATTCATAAGATTGAGGATTAAACCACAATATAAGTAATCTGTAGATAAAAAACTGGTAGTACCTATTTCAAATTATGACATTCGCCGAATTTTCACTCGCCATTTAGTAAGTTATCAGGCAGGAATAACGGTCCTTTGGGTACATCAGGAAAGCCAAACTCTTCAGGATAATCTACATCTATCAAATAGAGACCATCGGCTTTTGCTGTTGCAGACGCTAAACGACGGTCTTGAGCTTGCAAAAGCCACTTAATCCACTCAGGCTTTTGCTCACCTTTACCAATGGTTATTAAACTTCCTGCAATATTTCGTACCATATGATGCACAAACGCATTAGCTTTGACATCAATCACAATGAAACCACCAAATCGAGCGACATTAAGATGCTCCATCTTACGCCATGGTGATTTCGACTGACATTGCGTTGCCCTAAAAGAGGTAAAATCGTTCTCACCTAATAGGTACTGCCCTGCTTGATGCATTTTTTCAGCGTCCAATTTATCATGATAATGGCTAACACCTTTACCTAAAATGGCGGGTCGTAAAGACTGATTACAAATAATATACCGATAACGTCTTGCGGTTGCACTAAAACGCGCATTAAATGCATCGTCTACTGGCTTTGACCAGCGTACCGCAATATCTTTAGGTAACTTACCATTAACACCCAGTGTCCACGCAGCAAGTTTGCGGACTGCTGTCGTATCAAAATGGACTACTTGACCAGTACTATGCACCCCAGTATCTGTCCGCCCTGCACACTGAACCTTAATCGGTTGATTCGCTATTATTGATAGCGCCTTTTCAAGTTCTTCTTGTACGCTAACTACGTCTTTTTGACGTTGCCAGCCGTAATAATTGGTTCCGTCGTACTCTATGCCTAAGGCAATGCGCATAATTATTTCACTACTTTACTTGTACATTGACAATCATTATAAAAAAAGGTGCCGTTCATAGCACCTTTTTTATTTAATCATTTATTCTATTTAGCGATCGTTTTTAATAATAGTGCCGCTTCTGTTTTGAGTTTCTCATCACTGCTGCTTAATACATCTTCAAGTAGCTCACGAGCACCATCACTGTCGCTCATTTCTAAATAAGCTTTCGCAAGGTCTAATTTACTCTGTGACTCTTTATCCAGATCAACATCAACATCGCCAACTTCGCCAATTACATCTGGAAATTCATTAAGCCCAACATTAAGATCTCTTTGCTCATCAACCTCTTTAGACTCACCAGACTCACTTTGAGCAATCAAAGTATCAATGCTAATAAATTTATCTTCGTCGTGAATTGCGCTTTCAAACTCTGGCTGATTAGACCAATCCTCTAGTTCAAGATCTGGTTCTGGCGTTTGGTCTGTACCCCAAGCACCACTTTCATCTGCTGGAATATCAACATTTTCATCCGTAATGGTATCAGATTGAAATTTAAAACCACTCCAGTCATCACCAACGTCAGTATCTGTTAAACCAACATTTGAAATGGCCTCTGCTTCACCAAACTCACCCAATTCTTCATCGGCTAGCACATAAGGTTGAGCATCAATATCAGTGGGTTCAGACTTAATATTAATCGCTTCGGAAGCTTCTGTTTGTGCATCAGCAAGCGCTTCATCTTCTCCGTATACAGGAAAATCCAAATCAGTGAACAGTTGCTCCCTGTCCTCTTTCGTACTCTCTTTTTTAGTACTCTCTTCTTGAATATTCGTTTCTTCAATGCTATCTGTATCTTCTTTTGCTAATTCTGTAAGCGCATCATCAATAGAGAGTACTTCAAGCGAAGCGTCTTCATTCTCAATAATGTCCTCATCAGCGTCAACCAACCAATCTTCATCCCTCGGCTCATCGTCACTAAGCGCAATACTCTCTTCTATAACCTCTTGAGTTGCGACTGGTTCTGATTCACTCTCGCTCTCTACACTCTCTGATAACAGCTCATCCAGTAGCGCACTGCTCTGCTCATCGATTCCAGGAGCACTCTCTACTGTATCCTCTTGTGCAGCAATAGGCTCTGGGGCAGAGGTGTCGCTCTCTACACTCTCTGATAACAGCTCATCCAGTAGCGCACTGCTCTGCTCATCGATGCCA
>JAESQY010000111.1 GCA_016764915.1 Aliivibrio sp.
AATCTAGAAAAAATAGATTTAACCATAAAGCTTGGTTTAGCACTTTATTCACAAATAACAGGCATGGAATTTATTGATTTCCTCACACTTATTACTATCTATATCAGTTCATATTACACAGTCCTAAACTCATCACTTTATCTTTTTCTATATTCAAATAAACAGCATGATTAAGATAAATACTATATTATCGATTTTTTTCATATCTGGCATTCTTTTTTTTGGCAGAGCTTTTACACCTATATTTGAAGCTCTACCTGGAGAGCTAGCAAGTAGAATTTTCACACCTATCAGTTTGATTTTTTATATATTATCATTCTATTTAATAGTCCGAGAAGGTGAGCAATATAAACATATTATCCATTCAGCACTATACCCTCTACTAATATGCGTTGTGGCATTATTATCAAGCCTATTATCTTTTAATATTACATCATCGTTACCTAAGTCGATCGCATTGACTGGTGGTCTTGTTTTTGCCATTGCATTTGTTATTACTCAAAAAAAAGATGATGCCTTAGATACCTTTTTGCTTGCCATTTTTTGGGCTCTTTTGATCAGTTTTTTTGTATCTCTACTCATGCCATCTATTGGTATTGATGATGGTTCAAATGATCCTGATCACCTTGGACTCTGGCAAGGAATATTTGGCTTTAAAAATAATCTTGGTCGAACTTGTGCCTTTTTCTTATTAATTCTTTATTTTAAAACAGTACATGGCAACAACTATAAATGGTATGTATGGCTACTGCCCATCATATTATTAATAATGTCAAAATCGACCACACCATCAATAGCGTTAATTTCATCGATAGGTGCATTTCAATTTTTTAGATTATCAAAGAGAATGTCAATATCAGCAAAAATTATGTTCATCCCAATATTATCTTTTCTTATATTATTAGCAGTTAAAAGTGTTGAGTTCATAATTGTTGAAATTTTCAACAAAGATCTTTCAGGATCTGGTCGTTCTGAGATGTGGCAAGTGATCCTGAAAAATATTGATTATAGTCTATTTGGCTATGGATTTGGTGGTGTTTTTTGGGGTGAAGGAAACCCAGCTGAGTATATTATTGGTCGATTTTATTATCATTTAGGTCACGCGCACAATGGTTTTATTGATGCTCTCATTGATATGGGACTTATTGGTTTCATCAGTTATTTTATCGTATTAGCATTCCCGCTAATACATGCCATAAGAAAATTTTCATCTGGAAATAAAATCTACTCCATTTCTATATTGACACTTGTTTTTTTGATTTTGTATTCATTAAGTGGTAGCTCATTTTTGAAACAGAATAATCTGTTATTTATTATTTATTCCATTTCTGTTTTTTATCCTAATTGGAGAAGTTATTGTGAACGTAATAATGGTAATCGCTAGTTTAGGCATTGGCGGCACCGAACAAAAATTAATCAGGGTTGCTAATGAGTTTACCAATAATGGCATTAACGTCACTGTATTGTCTCTGTCCAAATTCAACACAGCGCAAAGTAAACTTCATCATAGTGTTAAATTTGATGTACTGGAGACGAATAACACGCTAAAAGACCGAATCTTTGCTTCAAGAAATATAAATCAATATTTTATAAACCATGAGTTAGCGCATGGTAAAACCTGCATATTCTTTTTCAATTACTATCCGGCTATGTACGTTAAAAAAAGAAAAATGACACAAATCGTCTTCATTAACACAACCCACACCATTAATATAATGGCCAAAATCAAGAAAAAAATAGCCTTGTTAAGAATGAAATACGCGAATAAAGTCATCGTAGGTAATGAGCAATTAAAAGAAAACCTGATTTTAATTAACCAAGAAATCAAAGATAAAAGTGATGTTATCTATAATGGTATTGATATCTCTCCTAACATTAAAAATGACTATTCAACCACCAAATTTAAAACTGCCATTGTTGCTAGGCTTAGGCCTGATAAAAAACATGATACACTTTTCAATGCGATAGCAACTCTAAAAGACAAGGGGATCAACATAGAGTTAGATTGCATCGGGGATGAGGTTGTGGAGGGTTATAAAAAGAAACTAACTCGTCAAGTGGACGATAATAACATTACCGACCAAGTCCATTTTCTTGGTAATGTATCAAACGTGCCCAGTATTTTACATCATTATGATCTTTTCGTACTCCCCTCTAACGACACATTTTCAAACGCACTTTTAGAGGCAATGTCTGCAGGCTGCCCGGTTTTAGCCGCAAACATTGGTGGTTCACCAGAGATTATCACTAATGGAGTAGATGGCCTTCTGTTCCAATATAATGATAGTCAAGATCTCGCGGACAAGATTGAAGAGCTCTACCTCTCTCAAGATAAGCGTCAGAAAATTGGACAGCATGCCGTTGAGACAATAAAAACAAAATTCACTAGTGAAATCATGTTTAAGAAGTATGAAAATAATGTCTATTAATAATTCATTCAAAAAAATAAAATCAACCATATATAAAATCTGCTATGGGAAAATATCTTACTTTAGGTATTTAGGTGGACAAATAGGCTCTGGCTGTCGTCTTATCGGTAAAGTTGATTTTGGCTCAGAGCCTTACCTAATTAAGATTGGAAACAGTGTAAGCATTACTTCCTCCTCTTTTGTTAACCATGACGGTGGTGTCTGGGTATTTAGAGATGAGCACCCGGACATTGATGTTATCAAACCTATAATTATTGGTAACAATGTTTTTATTGGCGCAGGTTGCACTATTTTGCCCGGTGTCACTATTGGCGATAATGTCGTTGTCGGTGCTGGCTCAATAGTAACAAGAAGCATTCCAAACAACTCGGTCTATGCCGGTGTACCAGCTAAATTGATTAAATCTCTTGCCGACTACAAACAGAGCGCTATCACCTCAAATACTCATACCAAGGGAAGCAACAGTAAAAGGAAATTTCTACTGGAAATGTACAAATTTCAATTATCCAATCACCTGAATAAATAATTTAAGAAGAATCAATCTCATGCCAAACGCCATATTTTTTCACCGTATATCTAGATGGTTTTATTTAAGAGAAATCCCGCTAATACCTAAGATCTGCCAACTTATTATTTTTTTAATCTATAGCACTAAGTTACCTCCTAATGTAAGTATTGGTAAGAATACTTCTTTTTCCTCTTTAGGTATTAGTGTTGTCATTATAGACAATGCCGTATTGGGTGAAAATTGTAGTATCGGCTTTGACGCAAAGATCGTAGGTAAAAGCCCTTACAAGGAAGTGCCGATAATTGGAAATAATGTCTATATTGGCCCTGGCTCTGTTATTTGCGGTGCCGTTATCATTGAAGATAACGTTATCATCGCCCCTAATGCCGTTGTCACTAAAAGTGTCCCTGAAGGTTCTATTGTCGGTGGCATTCCAGCTAAGATCATTGGTCACGTTTCAGACTTAGATTACGATATATTCAACAATGAATCCTATATTGAAGGATATGTAGAGTTTATGTCTAAAAAGTCATAACACCCCATTATTTTTAGGACTCTTATATTTTGAAAGACTTTCTTTGGTGGTTATTAAAAGAGAATATTTTTGTAAACTATATATACAGAAATATTCTTAGTCGTTACTTTACACCGCAATCACCTAATGACAACACGTCATTACAATGCAACATAATTGATAAAGAGTGGATATTAAAAAACAGTCTAAAAAAGCCTTTATTTGCCGTTAAAGGTTATACCAGTGGAACAACTAACCAACCACTAACCGTGTATCGAAGCTTTATGTCAATCATTCTGGAAGAGTACCTAATTAAAAGCTACTTAAAACTGATGGGTGCTCCCTTAAGGCCTAGAATCGCCATTATTCGTGGTGATTCCATTTGCCTATCTAGCCAGACTCAAGCACCTTACTGGATTAAAACAGCATTTACCAAACGCTTAGTGATGTCTTCATTTCATATCTCAGAACATACAGCTAAATCATACTTTTCAGCGTTAGAGGAGTATCAACCGCATATTATTATGGCTTACCCTAGTTCTATAGTGTTGCTCGCGAAACTTGCCAAGAAAATGGATTGGAAACCTAATTGGGAGTTACACGGTGTACTCACCAGTAGCGAACAGTTTACTGATAATAATCAAGAAATTGCACGTTCAATCTTTGGTCACATTTATGACCACTATGGACAAGCGGAACGTGTAGCAGCTTTTCAACAATGCAATCTCGGCCACTATCATGTACGTGAAGATTATTCACACGTTGAGTTCATTCAAGATGATCATGGCATTAAAATTGTTGGTTCAAATATTCACAACGGTGCAATGCCGCTGAAAAGGTATGACACTAAGGATTACGTAGATGGCCTATGCATTGATACTGTCTGTGATTGTGGGAATACCTCAACTTATGTAACAAAAATATTAGGCCGTGACGATGATTATATTCTATTGCCAGATGGTCGTCATATTGGACGTTTAGACGTTGCTTTCAAGGGAATACATGGATTGATTGAGAGCCAAATTGAGCAAAGTGCTTTAGATACCATCATCATCCGTTATGTTCCAGAGAAAGATGTTGACCTACTTATAACTGAAGCAGCCATCGAAACTAACTTGAGAGTTCTACTTGGAATTGAACAAGAGTTTATTTTCGAGATTGTGGCACGAGTACCTAGAACTAAGGCTGGAAAATTTAGATCCGTCATTAGGAGTAAAGATATTGTTTGCATTTAAGCCGATGAACCTAATGATAGGAACTAATCCTCAAGGACAAGGAGGAATCGCTACTGTCGTTAATATACTTGATGAGCAAGGGTTATTGACACGTTTTGGTGTTAAATATGTATCAACTCACTCAAGCTTTGTAAATAATAAAATCTTTGCATTTTTGGTGTTTTTTTACGCTCTTCTCAAAATTTCTGCCTACCATATCTTTTATAAAGTGGGCATTGTACATATACATATGGCTTCAAGAGGAAGCTATTCAAGAAAAGCTCTCGTTATATCTCTCTGTAAAAGATTTGACAGTAAAGTAGTTATTCATCTACATGGAGGGGGGTTTAAAGATTTTTTTGAACAGGAATGTTCAAAATCCAAACAACAAAAAATTAAACATACATTCAATTCGGCTGATTCAATCATCGTTTTATCGACACAATGGAAGAAGTGGGTTTCGAGTATTGTATCGACAAAAAGCAAAGTGGTAATAATTTATAACGCGATTCCACCACTGGCGCTTCCGCCTAAGCAAAAAGACGCCATACCCGTTATCCTATTTTTAGGAAAACTAACTAAAGATAAAGGAGTGCATGATCTCATTGAGGCTTTTTCGAAAATTGCACCTTCTAACCCGCCTTGTCGATTGGTATTAGGAGGTGATGGTGATTCACAGCCTTTCAAACAACAAGCTCTAGCACTAGGTGTTGCAGATAGAGTTGAATTTATTGGTTGGGTATCGGGAGGGTCGAAATTAAACTGGTTAGCAAAAACGTCTATCCTTGCGCTTCCTAGTTATCTTGAGGGGTTTCCAATGGGAATTCTTGAGGCAATGTCAGCGAACATTCCTGTAGTCGCCTCGAATGTTGGTGGTATACCAGATGCCATTAGTCATCATAAAGAGGGGATTTTAATTTCCCCAGGTAATATATCTGAACTAACTAATGCTTTAGATACTTTATTATCAAACGACAATCTTAGAAATCAATATGCAACCGCAGCGAAAAAGAAGTATCTAATGCATTTCAGCCCACAGATTGTCATCCCTGAAATAGAAGCAATTTATACCCACCTGTTAAAGGATTAATATGCACCCTGAGCTTATAGCCAGCAGTACCTTAGCCCAATCAACTCAGAAGGATTTCGCAGGTCAAGATCCCTTTGATGGACTTAACAGCCCAATTTTCACTCTGCTTCCAAGCTTAAAAAAAGGGCTACTTGGTCTAGTTTGGATTCAATTTCACAAACGCTCAATCATAAATTTTCGCCCACTCGCACGGGTCGAACAGAAGCGTAATCCAAAAGGTGTCGCGCTTTTTATACTTGGACTCATAGAAGATTTTAATAGAACCAATGATGACTCCTACCTCAACACGGCTATTGATCTTGCTGATTGGTTATTAACTCAACAAAGTGATGTATCTGAATGGAAACATGCATGCTGGGGTTATCATTTTGATTGGAATGCGAGAGCTTTTTTTGTGCCAAATGGAAAGCCCAACATCATTACCACTATCTATGTCGCTCAAGCTTTATACCAACTGTCGTTATTAACAGAAAACAGTGAATATCAAATTGCAGCACTGGATTCTGCTCATTTCATCGTAAAAACCTTATACACAGAACATGATAAACGTCATTTTTTTGCTTACATTCCAGATGAAACTGCATTGTTCATAACGCCAGTTTATGGGGAGCGGCATGGGTTGGATTCGTTGCCAATCTAACCAATAATAGTGAATACAGACAACTCTCATTAACCGTCGCAAGGCAATCGGTTATTGAACAGAACGAGGACGGCTCTTGGGTTTATGGCGCCAGACATCACCACCAATTCATTGATGGTTTTCATACTGGCTACAATCTTGAAGCCTTAAACATGTTGCGCCTTGCCCTATCTACATCAGAGTTTGATGATTCTATTCAAAAAGGGCTTGCCTATTATCGCGCTGAGCTTTTTGAATCAGATGGCACGGCTAAATATTATAATCACAATCGATACCCATTAGACATGCACTGTGTGTGTCAGGCTATTTTAACCTTACTAAAGGTAGGCAACACAGACGAAGATATCCAACTAGCAACCAAGATTATCTCCAAGTCTATCGATACCCTTTATATGTCAGATAAACAGCGGTTTGTGTATCAAAAACACAAGCACTTTACTAATAAAGTAAATTACATTCGTTGGACCCAAGCATGGGTTTATTACTCTTTTTCACTGTATAACAATTTCTTATCAAAACAGGCTGATTAATGTCTCGTATCGACTTTTTAAATACCCCTATGGACAGCTTAACAATGGCTGACACAGTTAAACATATTGAATCTCAAGTCATTAAAGGTGATTTTACTCAGCATGTTGTTGTTAATGTAGCGAAGTTGGTACACGCACAAAAAGACACTGTACTGGCAGACTCAATAAAAGCCTGTGACATCATCAATATTGATGGTATGGGTGTAGTATGGGGAGCGAGATTATGTGGACATACCGTGCCAGAACGAGTCGCAGGCGTTGATTTATTCCATGAATTATTAGCGATGAGCGCAAAAAATG
The DNA here is from genome assembly GCA_016764915.1 of Aliivibrio sp. Taxonomy (GTDB): domain Bacteria; phylum Pseudomonadota; class Gammaproteobacteria; order Enterobacterales; family Vibrionaceae; genus Aliivibrio_A. The sequence continues at coordinate 7,226 of JAESQY010000111.1, forward strand.
AATTCCCTGTTTTTCTGCTTGGTGCTGAAGATAATGTCGTCAGCCAAACCGTTGACAATGTTAAACAGCAAAACCCAACTCTCACTGTAGCGGGTTATCATCATGGCTACTTTTGGGACGATGAAGAAGCGGTTGTTAATATGATCCGAGCATCTAGTGCGAAATTGCTATTTGTTGCAATTACCTCGCCAAAAAAGGAAAACTTTATTAACAAATGGCAAGACAAGCTAGGTGTCGATTTTGTTATGGGTGTAGGCGGCACTTTTGATGTTGTTGCAGGGAAAGTCAATCGAGCTCCCAAATGGATGCAAGATAATGGATTAGAGTGGTTCTACCGCATTATTCAAGAACCAGGAAGAATGTGGAAGCGTTACCTAATTACCAACTCAAAGTTTGCCTGGTTGTTAATTAAAGAAAAAGCCAAATAAATATCAACTATTCTGAAGAAGTTCAATATGGACTTACCATGGCTTGGATCTAGTAAATACCTAAATTTGCATACAGATAGAGCCAACGATTTGTGATCACTTCACATAGTTGGCTCTATTGTTTAGAGTTGACATTTTTTGTTCAAATGGACGGTTAATGATTAGCGATTAATCATCATCGTCGTCATCATCATCATCATCATCATCGTCATCGTCATCATCATCATCACCATCGTCATCGTCATCATCGTCATCGTCATCGTCATCGTCATCGTCATCGTCATCGTCAAGCATTGTGGCTGAACGATAGCTATTGTTGTTTAACCAATTAGGTGATTCATTCGTTGGTATTGTTCCATCATCATTAATGTTAGTTTGGTGAAATGAATGTTGATTCCAAATTCGAACAGCGTTACCCCATGGTTTATCACCTCCGTCAAACACCCTAATACCATTAAAATCACCTTTAGAATAGTTATTAGCAGTAACAATCAATTCACCACTGCCATTACCATCTAAATCAACAATTAAAGGATATTCATATAAAGTTCCAGAGCTATTAGGAATATTGATTAACTCGATTCCTCGTCTCCCATCAAAAATTCTTATTGAAACTTCATCTTGGATAACAATTTCAGAGCGACCATTACCATTAAAGTCGAAAGCATTAAGACCTACGGTACCACTACTCATATCCACGACAGATCGTGACCACTTTATTCTCCCACGAGAGTTGATCACAGTTAGGTATTTATAACCTGCAATAGCAATATCAGCTCTTCCATTACCATTGAAATCGGCAATAACCTGACTTCCACCACGTCCGCCGGGTACTTCTATTGGTCCCCATTTCACTAATCCATTATGCTCTATAAGGCTAATTAAACCCTTGCCATCTTTTGTACCAGGTATACTGACAACAATCTCTGGATAAATATCACGATCAAAGTTAGCAACAGAAGAGAACCAATAATCACCCTGAGTTCTATCTAAACGCCAGATCTCTCGTCCATCAGCATCATATAGAACACCATTAGTCAGTATTTCTTGTTTACCGTCCATATCGTGATCAAACACGATTGGCGCATATCCTCTATCAATAGGAAATTGATAACCATACTGATAATTTACAACTGAGCTGCCCAAGATGATCTCAGGAGCACCATCACCATTTAGATCAGCAATAGCTGGGTGTAAACCCCAGTGTTTTCCACTGTTTATACTATTTGATAAATACCCTTTATTATCATAAATATATATATTGGAATCTTCAAAGTTTACTGAGACAATCTCAACGTTACCATTTTGGTCAAAATCTGCCGCGGCCAAGCTTGACTTAGGTATTGACCAAGCGGGGCCTTGAGCATAATCCCATAGTTCTGAGCCATCAATTCCACTAAGTGCTCGAATGACACCCGGTCGGTTATATTGACTTCCTTGAAATGAACTGAATACGATATCAGCAACATCTTTTTCATCAATATTACCGTCTCTATTGTCATCGTTTAACTGCACGACTATTGGAGTCGATATAACTTGGTCATATTCAGGCATATAATCACTTCCCGACCAAGCCCATTTTTCTTGAATATTTATTTCGTTTGCTACTGCACCAAATGCGCTACTCACTGAAAACAAAAGTACCGTGGCTAGAATCATCTTCCTAATTGTCATTTTCAATTCCTTTTTTTGCAAAACCCAAACAGTCAATTAATTGACCGTCATCATTTTGACACAAAAATGTCATATTCAAATAAACACATAAGAAATTAATGCTATAACCATACTTTATTGTTAATTAATAGTTGTTTAATTAACAATACCCATACTGCTTCCAATGTATTTTTTACCCATGAACAATGAAAACTCAGCCTATATCTATTAAGTTGGGTTAAATACATTTAATATATAACGTTAGTTCACATGCTTATATGTAGTTACTAACAACTTTCTAGGATTGAAAAATGATCAAAAAATGTCTTTTCCCTGCAGCTGGTTATGGAACTCGTTTTCTACCTGCAACAAAATCA
>JAESQY010000112.1 GCA_016764915.1 Aliivibrio sp.
AGGAACTGCAAACCGATCGGTAGGGTTCAGCTGAACCCAGAGAAAGAAGCTGCCTAATTACTAGGCAAGTAGTGACAACTACCTTGAAAAACACCGCAACCGTCGTTAAATGAAGGTTTTTGCTCAACTGAACTATCGTTCGAACGATCATTCGGTCTTGATGACTTGTCTTACAGTTATCAACAAAGCTTTTATCAATCTTTAAGGTATTGATCGGTAATTTGGTTAAATAAGCTAAAGATGAATAAGCAACACCAAAGTCATCAATTGCTAACTTAATACCCATTTTGCTCAGCTGATGCAGTTTGTTGATGTGCTCTTCTGGCGAGCTCATCATGGCAGTCTCTGTCAGTTCAAGCTCTAACCAATTAGGATTAACCCCTGTTTTACTAATAATATCGGTGACCATTGTCACCAGATTGTCTTGCTGTACTTGCACTGCAGAAAGATTCACTGACATATGGATATAGGGCATATTCTGTTGCCAAACGGCCAATTGTTCACACGCTTGTTTAAGTACCCACTCTCCAATCGGTACAATACTGCCCGAACTCTCAGCAATAGGAATGAACTCTGCCGGACTAACAGAGCCTAATTTAGGGTGCTGCCAGCGTAATAATGCCTCTACCCCAACCATTTGACCCGTATCTAAATTCAACTGAGGTTGATAAACAAGATAGAGTTGTTGCTCTTTAATAGCGGTACGCAACTCCTTCTCTATCTCATACTCTTTTAAGATTCGTTCAAACATCTCTTTTTTATAATAAGCGTATGCATTTTTACCTACTTTTTTTATCGAATACATAGCCAGATCGCCATTTCGATTTAGCGACTCTATATCCGTAGTATCTTGTGGAAAAAACGATATTCCCATCGTTGGGGTTATCTTATGAAACCCGCACTCTAATTGATAATTTTGTTTAGAACAGCGATAGAGCTCATCCACTAATATCTGTACTGACTCTTTGATTGAGGTAGTACAATTGTTGCCCTGCTGACAGGCTAAGATACAGAATTCATCGCCACCTAAACGATACAGTGACATTCCTGGCTTTAAACACAGTAAATATCGATTTACAACAGCGATAAGCAGTTCATCCCCAGCATGGTGCCCATACTGATCGTTAACCCTTTTAAAATCGTCAAGGTCAATAATAATCAAGGAAAATTGGTAACTGTTATTTATCTGCCACTGTAACTTATGCTCTCTAAGATCTTGATTAAACGCTTTTCTGTTCAATATTTTCGTTAATGCATCGGTCAAACTTTGCACTTGATAATATTGAGCCTGAACCTTTGATTTATGTTGAAAGAAAGACATCACACTTGCAAAAGAACTGATCAATACAATCTCAACACAATCCTCAATAAAATCATAAAGTTCATGGGAATTCATCGTCGGGAAATAAGTCAATAATAACAAGAAGGCAACCGCAATCGGCCACAAAGAGTGTGGGAAAATCATAATAAAAAGTAGCGGGATAAAAATGAATGCTTCTTCTATTTCTTCAACATCTACAGGTTCAATCATTCCCAATGCAAGCACAATTAAGAGCGCAGAAATTGAAGTGATTTTTTTGATTGTAATATTAGGATGAAAACGTGCCGTTAAGAACAAAACAGGGAACAAAAGGTAAAGCGCTTTCGTTAAAAGGTCATCATGCAAACTGTTCAATATGACACTGACTATCAAAACCAACAGGATAAAAACGGCAAGCATAACGTAATGCAACTTATTACCGACAGATTGCAGTCGAACTTTATCCACTATTTTTCTAGTCAAAATATCGAGTTGAGCACCTTTAAGCATCAAATCTTCCTAAAATAGAAACACCTTTGCTAAGTTTAAGCCGATTTTATCAATTATTAAATTAATGATGTCTAACAACTGAAATAAAACTTAAGTTGCATATTAAACTTTGTGAGCGAATTTCACACAAAAGATACATGACGAAAATCCTACATAGCCAATTTCTAACAGCTGTCATCACTAGAGGTTGCAATGCTCCAACTGAGTAACAGCTAGATGAACCGATTGCGATACAGTACAAACAATGGTATTCTCGTGACAAAATTCACCTGTGTCACGGAATTAATTTCAAAATGTCAGCGTTAGAAACAAATCCAGATATCATTATTCATCAAGCTAACGCGTTAACTTCTGCAGCATACAATCTTACACGTGATGAAAAACGGCTGGTTTACATTGCACTCAATAGCATCATAAATAAATGTGTTCAATGCAATGAATTTGGTCAATATCCGGTCAACATTAATCACACCGAGTATACATCGATCTTTGAAGATGACAGTAGCAATATTAACCAGGATATTTTGAAGGTAGCAGCCTCTTTAAATAAAAAAGAAGTGATTTTTTACGTACCTGAGGAAGGCAAAGGGAAAAAGGATTTAGACGCTATTTCGTGGACCACAAAACGCTCCTATCGATCTAATTTAGGAACGACGACCGTTTTTTTTAATGCGGAATTGGTTGATATTATTACCAAAGTGGATACCAACTTCACTCGGTTCCTCATGGGAGAAGCTGGCAGGCTGAACAGTCCATACACAAGGAGGCTTTATGAGTCATTACGACAATGGCCCGAGCAACAATCCGTCACGCTTTCCGTCGGTTGGATGATACAACGGTACGAACTTCCTGAATCGTATAGACGTATGAGTGATTTTCGTCGTCGATTTTTAAAACCAGCGATTAAGGAAATAAACCAGCATACGAACATGACGATAAACTATGAAGAAGTTCCAGATAAAACTCGGTCTAATCGTATAGCGGCGATAACGTTTAATTATTCAAGAATACAAAAAAGTGATAATTAGATTATAGCCCTAACACTTATATATAGAAAATGGATAAAACATTTCAAATAATTTACTAAAGGACAAAAATTAAATGCTACTTAAAAAATTAGTGTATAAAAGTTTATTAGTCACATGCATGTTCTCATCAATTGCATATGCAGAAACACTAAGAACACCTCATCAATTAGAGTGGCGTGGACAAGAGTCCCTTGACCCAATTTCCTCAACTCGCTTTTATTACCCAGTACAAATGTTATATAACCGCCTAGTGAGGCAAGATAAATCCGGCGCGCCATCCCCTGAGCTAGCCACAAAATGGACATCCAATGCATCAGCTACAGAGTGGGTGTTTGATTTACGAGAAAATGTAAAATTCCATAATGGTGAAGAGCTGACTTCAGCCGATGTAGTAGCCACAATTAATAGGATCCTTGATGTTAAGCGAGACGCCCCTGCAAGAGCCGTGCTTTCAATTATACAAGAAGTAAAACCTATAAATGATTATAAAGTTCAGTTTACGCTTAAAAAAGCACATTCTGACTTCCCTATTTTATTAATGGATTATCGAGTAAAAATATTACCTACGAATGTTGATCAAGATAAGTCGCTTGTTGGCATAGGAACCGGTCCATTTAAACTAAAAAACCTCAATATTGAAGGAACAACAAACCTTATCGCCAATGAAGAGTACTGGGAAGGTCGACCAAAGCTTGATGGTATTGATTTAATCGCAATCGCGGATGACTCCGCTAGAGTTCAAGCTCTTTTAGCACGACAAATAGATTGGATTGGTTGGTCTGGCGTGACATCTCTACAACTGCCATTATTTCAACATAACAACATGTTTAAAATTGATTCTATTTCAACTGGCGATTGGCGTGGCATTATATTTAAAAATGACGTTGCTCCATTTACCGACCCTAAAGTACGTAAAGCTCTACGAATGGTTACTGACAGAGAAGAGATGGCCAGACTTGTACTTGGTGACGACGGGGGAGCGACCACTTGTGATACGCCTGTATGGAAGGGTGATCAATATAGGATGGATTTAGAATGCAAACAAGATATTGAAGGGGCTAAAAAACTATTAGCAGAAGCTGGATTTCCTGACGGTCTTGATATCGATCTATATACCAGTAACACAGATACCTATTTCCGACCTTTGGTTGAAATTTATCAACGACAAGCAGCAAAAGCCAACATTCGCGTACATATAAAAATGACCCCGTCTGATAGTTACTGGAATGATGTCTGGATGAAAAAATCTGCATTTACTACGCTTTGGGGACAACGTCCAGCCGATCAGGTACTAAATGAAGTCTATCGCAGTACCGCCCAATGGAATGAATCTGCTTGGAATAATACTGATTATGACCAGCTATTAGATAAAGCTCGTCTAACATTAGATTTTAATTCTCGTAAAGACCTTTATATTGACGCTCAAAAAATGTTATGGGAAGAAGGTGGGAGTTTAATCCCATTCCACTTACGTAATCATAGAGTCATGATGAAAAATGTAAATATTCCGGCTGTTGAAGATTTTTCAATTCGATGGAATCTTGTCACAAAAAAATAATTATTAACGCTGTTTAGTTTGAATTAAGTAAAAGTAGAGCTGAAAACTCTGCTTTTATTTCATTTTATTTAATTAGAAATTTCAACATATATATTATATTAGCTTATATTATTTAATATAATGAGGACCTTCATGTTTACCATGATTTATAAACGCCTTTTCACTGCAATGTTTTCACTGCTCATTGTTGGAGTCTTGGTGTTTTTTGTTACTGAATCGTTGCCTGGCGACTTTTGCACTAGTTATCTAGGACAAAATGCAACCGGAAATCGATTAGAACAATGCCGTATAGACAATAATCTAAATGCTCCTTTAATTGAACGCTTTTCACTTTGGTCTGAAAATGTGATTAATGGCAATTTAGGGACATCATTAAAACGTCAAAGACCCGTTAGCGACGTACTTATTCCTCGATTAGAGAACACCTTAATTCTTGGTGCTATAGCCGCCTCAATAGGGGTTCCGATAGCCATTCTTCTTGGATGTATTGCCGGACTTAGGGCCAATAAAAAATCTGACCACTTTATATCAATTGCTTCTCTTTTCACCATGACGGTTCCTGAGTTTGTCACCGCCACTCTATTAACACTCGTATTTAGTATCTGGCTTCCGTGGTTTCCTGCCGTTACTTTAATCGGAGAGAATGCTTCATTTTCTGAATTACTGCCTAACTTAGTGCTACCTGTCGCCACATTGTCGATGGTAATGGTTGCTCATATATTACGTATGGTTCGCTCTTGTATGATTACCGTGATGAACTCAAGTTATATAAAAATGTCTCATTTAAAAGGCATGCCTTATTGGCATATAGTTTTTTATCATGCTCTTCCCAATGCCCTTCTTCCGGCTATCAACATTATCGCACTCACCATTGCTTGGCTGCTTGGTGGTGTCGTTATCATTGAGCAAGTATTCAACTACCCTGGCATCGGCAGCCTTATGATTTCAGCGATTTATGATCGAGATCTGCCTGTCGTTCAAGGGATCGCTATTGTTTTAGCCATTATTTATATTTTTGTTAACCTTTGCGCAGATCTTCTTACCTGTGTTCTTAATCCCAAACTTCGCACACAGCAAGGATATTAAAATGAGTAAGATTAAATTATTAATCACGTATTTTAAACAACTTAGCTCAACTCCATCGGCTAAAGTGGGTTTAACATTATTCATCTCCCATATTTTGATAGCTTGCTTTGCTACCTACATCATTCCCTATGACTTTGGACAAACCGACAGCTTTAACATACTTAAAGGTCCAAGCATGGAGCATTGGTTAGGAACTGACCAATTAGGAAGAGATACATTAAGTCGAACTATTATGGGAGGCCGAGCCGCTCTGTTCATTACATTTTTGGGTAGTTTTATCGCCATCGCATGGGGTAGTTGTTTAGGAATTTTTACCGGATTTATAGGCGGACGTTTTGATGAAATAATGATGCGTTTTATTGATGCTCTATTATCCATCCCCTGGATCCTGTTTCTTCTTCTGATCATCAGTGTTCTAGGGCAGAGTGATACAACCTTAATACTCACTTTAGGGTTCTTCTATGGCATTGCTGTCATTAGAGTTGTCAGAGGAGCCACCCTCGATGTCATCACCCATGACTATATTTTAGCCGCACGACTGCGTGGAGAGAGTACAACTTCCATCATAAGGTATGAGATCCTTCCTAATATTATGAATGTAATCTTAGTTGATGGAGCCATGCGTTGGTCATGGATGTTGCTTATTTTTAGCTCTTTATCTTTCTTAGGTTTTGGTGTTAACCCCCCGACTCCTGATTGGGGATTGATGATCGCTGATACTCGAGGATTTATGTCTGTCGCTCCTTGGGCAACTCTGGCTCCGTTAATCGCTTTAAGCTCACTTATTTTTTCAATTAATATTACTTCAGACGCCTTATCAAAAGTGGCAGGTCTAAATCGTGATAATAGCTCGCCAGTTTAAGGAAAAAAAATGAACCGTGTCATTGAAGTTTCAAATTTGAATTTAGGCTACAACAATAAATCGAATAATTTCTGTCATATACTGAATAATGTCAGCCTTCAAGTTAATCCAAAAGACATTATTGGTCTTGTGGGAGAGTCAGGATCAGGGAAAAGTACCCTCGCCCTTGCTCTAATGGGCTACACAAACGATGACTGCATGGTTAAATCTGGAACCATTCGTTTTAACAATAAAGATATTCTGCAGCTATCAACATTAGAATTAGCTGAAATACGCGGTAGCCAAATAGCACTAATACCTCAAAATGCTGGGCAGTCATTAACACCAACAATGAAAGTAGGCCCGCAAATACAAGAAGTATTACAGTTTCACAGCGATATAAGCAAAGAAGATTATAAATCCCGAGTCATTGAACTATTAAACGATGTAAAACTGCCGGATCCTGAGCAAATTTTTTATCGCTATCCACACCAGCTTTCAGGAGGCCAACAACAACGAGTTGCGATAGCGATGGCTTTAGCCGTTAAACCAAAATTGCTCATTTTAGATGAACCTACAACAGGACTTGATGCCACGACTCAAGTTCATATCCTAGATTTACTAAAAGCATTAATAAAAAAACATAACGTCTCCATGGTTTTTGTAAGCCATGATTTCGGTGCGATTTCTCGACTTTGTAATAAAGTGTGCGTTATGTATAAAGGTGAGATAGTAGAGCAGGGTGATATAAGAAAAGTGCTGCTGCAACCCGAGCATATATATACACAAACGTTACTCAAAGCGGTTCCCGTCATTAGTGAACAACAAAAGATAAATTCACCAATAATAGATGAAAACAGCGAAGAAAAAGAAATTAGCATCTCATTAAAACAGGTGAAAATATCCTATCATCGTAAAACGTTGTGGAATTCAATAACCAGAAAGCCTGAGCCTGAAGCGACAGTAGACAACATTAATCTAACATTAAACAAAGGTGAGACTCTGGCCCTTATTGGTGAATCCGGCAGTGGAAAATCAACCATTCTTAAAACCATTGCAGGGTTAAACAAAGCCAAGAGTGGCGAGATAATGTTTCATGGTCAACCGTTGAATATTCTTGAAAAGCGGACCAAAGAACAAAAAAAACAGATCCAGATGATATTTCAAAATCCGGACGCATCATTAAACCCAAAACAAACTATTTTGCAGATTTTATCTAAACCACTACAACTCTATTTTGGTATGAATAGATCTCAATGTCATGAAAGAGCAAAAGAGTTATTAGAACAAGTACACCTCAATCCAGACTATCTGTATAGAAACCCAACCATGCTTTCTGGTGGTGAAAAACAACGGGTCGCAATAGCAAGAGCTTTTGCCTCGGAGCCGGAACTGTTACTTTGTGATGAGATTACCTCAGCCTTAGATGTCACCGTTCAAGATACCGTATTAAAGCTACTAAAAGAGCTGCAATTAAAATTCAATACCAGCTATATTTTCATCGCTCATGATTTAGCCATTGTAGAGTCAATTGCAGACAACATTGCCATTCTTAACAAAGGCCGAATTTGCGAAGTAGGCTCAACAAGGTCTGTATTTTCCAACCCTAGTCATCCATATACTGAAACTTTATTAAACTCTGTACTAAAACCAGTGCCAGAATCCGAGTAAAAAATTAAGGCAGAATCTGATCTGAAACACGAAAAAATATTTGTTAACTGCCTGTCTATCTCTTACCTTACCCGCCATTTCCCAGTAGAGCACTTCCATTTTGATAGTGTCCTGCTGGAGAGCCACAATCTTCTCTAATTTTTTGTCATTCGCACTTAGTTAATCGGCTCTAGACTGCCCTGTGCTCTATGGGCTTATTTTCTTCTGGCAATAAAAAAACCCCAACATTTCTGTTGAGGTTTTAATGTATGGTGCCCCGGGCCGGACTTGAACCGGCACAGCGCGAACGCCGAGGGATTTTAAATCCCTTGTGTCTACCAATTCCACCACCAGGGCACGCAATTCTTGATTGCGATAATCGGCACCAATATCTATTTCAGTGAATTCCAATTTTCGTAAAATTCTTTGTCTCATGCACAATGTGCGAGAACGAGTGCTACTGTAAAGGATTGAAAAAAATCGTCAATAAAAAAATGATGATTTTTGACCGAGTGGCGATTATTCATTCAAAAATACAGTTCTAGGACCTGTTTATGCTTGCTACCCGTTAACAGGCCTCATAAGATTGGCGATTTTTTTTTCACATTGCACGATAATCGCGGATGTAAATGTGTGTCGGTCATGGACTCTCTGACTAATGAAAATATGTCGTATCCAAGAGAGCAAGGTATAAATTTCTACTCTACGGTTAATATCTGAATGACAGAGCAATAAATAATTGCTTTTAAAAGAGTCAATCGCTTCATGTGCGTATTCACTGTCTCCAAACACTCTTGCGTATTAACATGAAGAAGATCGCTCAATAACATTCATGGAGAACACTTTTTTCTCCGTCTGTAGAGCTAAGTTTAATTTATACTGAGTGATCTCCATCAGTCAA
>JAESQY010000113.1 GCA_016764915.1 Aliivibrio sp.
ACCATGATTGTGGTGTTGATACCTGGTACCGGGGTGATTTACACCATATCGACAGGCTTGATGCAAGGCGCGGTGGCGAATCTGTACTTGCAGGTAACATCATCGTTCGTCAGCGTGGAACTAAATTCCACCCTGGAAGCAACGTAGGTTGCGGTAAAGACCACACTCTATTCGCTCTTACCGAAGGTAAAGTGAAATTTGAAGTTAAAGGTCCTAAAAACCGTAAGTTTGTAAGCATCGAAGCTGAGTAATTAGCCTCAAGATGAATTCTAAAGCCCTGCCTATATGGCGGGGCTTTTTATTTATAGATTTATACTAATAGAAAAGATCATCATGATCTTTGTTGCGATCAATAACTGCCGTAAAGGCGAATTGAGTTTCTCAGCTTCATATTCTGACCTAAACTTACTGTAAGAGTATTTAGTGTCTAGTTATCAATCGACACACAACGCGATAGTGCGGAGAAAAACATGAAATTCGTTGATGAAGCGGTAATAAAAATTGAAGCAGGGGATGGCGGCAGCGGTGTTGTTAGTTTCTGGCGTGAAAAGTTTATTGATAAGGGTGGCCCTGATGGCGGCGATGGCGGCGATGGTGGTGACGTCTATCTATTGGCTGACAACAACTTAAATACATTAGTTGACTATCGTTTTGAGCGTTTTCATAAAGCGGATCGTGGCACTAATGGTAGTGGTGGTAACTGCACTGGTAAACGCGGCTTAGATAAAGTGATCAAGGTCCCTGTGGGAACACGTGCGACTGATATTGAGACTGGTGAAGTGGTTGGTGAGTTAACCGAACACGGCAAAAAACTGATGGTCGGTAAAGGCGGATGGCACGGGTTGGGCAACCAACGCTTTAAATCCTCAATAAACCGTGCACCACGTCAAAAGACACTAGGAACACCAGGTGAAGTTCGTCAGCTTCGCTTAGAGCTTCTGTTGTTGGCCGATGTAGGAATGCTAGGCTTGCCTAATGCAGGAAAATCAACCTTCATTCGCGCAGTATCTGCCGCAAAACCGAAAGTTGCTGATTACCCATTTACCACGTTAATTCCAAGTTTAGGCGTTGTGCGTGTTGGGGCTGGTAACAGCTTTGTAATTGCCGATATTCCAGGCCTTATTGAAGGTGCTGCTGATGGCGCAGGTTTAGGAATTCGATTCTTAAAACACCTTGAGCGTTGTCGTGTGCTACTGCACATGATTGATCTTCTGCCTATTGATGGTAGTGATCCGATTCAAAATGCTCTGACCATTATTGCTGAACTTGAACAGTACAGTGACAAAGTGTCAGCAAAACCAAGATGGCTGATCTTCAATAAAGTGGATCTTATGTCAGAAGAGGAAGCGGATGAGACAATCAGCGGCATCCTCGAGGCACTTGCTTGGGAAGGCAAACACTTTAAAGTTTCTGCGGTTAATCGCCTCGGTACCAAAGAGTTGACCTATAAACTCTCTGACTTTATGGAAAACTTAGCCCCTGAAGTGATCGTTGAAGACTCTAACGATGATAAAGTAGACTTTAAGTGGGATGATTACCATAAAGACGCCATCGCAGGTAAACATGTTATTACTGAAGATGACGATGATGATTGGGATGATTGGGATGACAAAGATGATGGTCACGTTATCTACGTAAGAGATTAATCATTACAATAGAATTATAAAAGTCGCATTAATTGCGACTTTTTTTATGCAGGTCAATATAATTGTTGAAAATGCGTTCAAACTGTTGGCCTCAGTTTGTATAAAGGTTAGATGGACATCATTAAGGAGTCGATTGATATTATGACCGAAGATCAACAAAGGGCTATTTCGAGGTTAGTGGCAAAATCTGGACAGATCTTACTGCAACATGGCGCTGAAAGTACACTAGTCGCTGATATTAGTCGCCGGATTGGTATTGCAGCGGGTGTTTGTGATGTGCAAATATCACTATCAGCCAGTTCGATAGTGATCACTACCATGGTTGATGATCACTGCATGACCACCACCAGACGCTGCCCAGACCGTGGTATTAACATGCGAGCAGTCACGGAAACACAACGTATCTGTATTATGGCTGAAAAAGGGTTACTTAATCCGTCTCAGATTCAGCTTAAACTTAATGAGATCAGTGCTGAGAGGTATAACCGCTGGCTGGTTGTTGTCATGATTGGGTTATCTTGCGCCTGTTTTAGTCATTTAGCTGGCGGCGATTGGCCGGTGTTTATGGTGACATTTGTTGCTTCATCACTTGGTATGATTGTTCGACAGGAGATTGGCCATCGTCACTTTAACCCACTGCTTAATTTCGGTCTCACTGCGTTTGTCACTACCCTGATCTCTGGACAAGCAGTGGTTTATCAAATTGGTGAGCAGCCCTTTTTAGCGATGGCGTCATCGGTATTGATGTTGGTGCCTGGTTTCCCTTTGATTAATGCGATTGCTGATATGGTAAAGGGTTATATCAATATGGGTATTGCCCGTTGGACAATGGCATCTCTACTCACGCTGTCGACCAGTTTAGGCATTGTTGCTGCGATGAATTTGCTCGATGTTTGGGGGTGGGTCAATGGGTGATTTTATGCAATTTTCACTCTTAGTCGCTCATGATATGTTGTTTGCAATGGTGCCAGCCGTTGGTTTTGCTTTGGTGTTTAATGTGCCAGTGAAAGCGTTAAAATATTGCGCGATTGGTGGTGCAATAGGACATGGAACTCGGTTTGTATTGATGCACTATGGTGTTTCGATAGAGTGGTCAACCTTGTGCGCTGCCACTACTGTCGGCATGATAGGGGTTCATTGGTCTCATCGTTTTCTAGCTCATCCAAAGGTGTTCACTGTCGCGGCTTTAATTCCAATGGTACCCGGTGTGTTTGCCTTTAAAGCGATGATCGCAATGGTTGAAATTAATCAGGCAGGATATAGCCCTGAGTTGTGGGTGATGCTCATTGAGAATTCAATAAAAACGATCTTTATTATAGCGGCATTAGCCATTGGTCTAGCCATGCCTGGTTTGTTATTTTATCGCCGTAGGCCAGTGGTATAATATTAAAAAAGAGTAAATGGAATTTTAGGAGCAACAATGAAAATCAGTATGATCGCAGCGATGGCGAATAATCGGGTCATTGGAAAAGATAATCAAATGCCATGGCATCTACCTGCTGACTTTGTTTGGTTTAAAAAGTGCACCATGAACAAACCCATTGTTATGGGCAGAAAAACGTACGAATCAATAGGCCGGCCACTACCAGGACGCCTCAATATTGTTATTAGTCGAGATGAAGGGCTGGAAATAGAAGGCGTCACTACCGTTACTAACATTGAAGCTGCAAAAGAGGCAGCAGGTGAATGTGATGAGATAATGATTATTGGTGGAGGCAGCATTTATCAATCGTGTCTCGCAAGTGCCGATCGACTCTACCTTACCTATATAGACCTTGATGTTGAAGGAGATACTCAGTTTCCGGATTTGGGACAAGGATGGACAACAGTAAGCTCGTCGCACTATTTAGCGGACGAGAAAAATGCACATAATATGGAATTTGTGGTACTGGAAAAATAAGAGTAAGTGATGTTGCTACTGAGTTATTGGTAGCGACTCAAACCACGTTTGATCTTCCCATCTTAACATCGTCATATTATTCCCCCACACACAACCTGTATCTAAACCTATTACGTTGTCATCCTGATAACCCATCAATGCAGCCCAGTGACCAAAAATGATAGTAGGGGCTATCTGAATACGGTGTTTAAAGGAGAACCAAGGGGTTAAAACGTTGTTGTCCACTTGATCTAAGGGGAGTTTGCACGCCATATCCAACCGAGCATCCATATGACAGAAACGCATGCGAGTAAAAGCATTAATAATATAACGATAGCGTTCAATGCCGTTAAGGTCTGGGTGCCATTGATCGGGAGAGTTACTGTACATGTTAGTGAGCAGCCATTTCCATTGTTCACTTTTTAACACAGTTTCAACTTCACGAGCGCACAGTGTGGCTGTCGTTAAATCCCATTTTGGGGATATTCCCGCGTGTGACATGATGAAGTTATGAATGGGGTGCTGAGCTAATAGGGGTTGTTGACGTAACCAAAATAGTAACTCTTCGCTGTCTTCTGCTTCAAAAATTTCCCGGGTTTTATCTTGATCTTTGATTGGACAGATCCCTTGCGAAACCGCTAATAGATGAAGATCGTGATTGCCTAAGATAGTGACAGCAGAAGATCCTAATCCTTTGATAAAACGAAGTGTTTCTAACGATTTCGGTCCACGAGCAACCAGATCACCCGTTATCCACAATTGATCATAATCAGGGGTGAATTTAACGGTTTCAAGCAGTTGAATGAGCTCATCCAGACAGCCTTGAATATCTCCGACAAGATAGGTCGCCATTATTGGTCAGTTTATTATGTTTGGAATGGCGAGTAAAAACGGTTCAATCTCTACTTTGAACTCTGCACCGAGGTGGTCAACCATCGTATAGTGGCCCTGCATTGTGCCTAGTGGGGTTTCAATGGCTGTGGCACTGGTATAGCGGTGTTCATTTTTTGAGGCGATGATGGGTTGTTCGCCAATTACGCCTTCGCCATTAATGACCAACTCTTTCTGATTAGAATCCGTTATTAACCAAAATCGTCGCAATAATTGCACTTGCTGACGACCTAGGTTTTTAATGGTCACGGTGTATGAAAAGACATAGCGATCATTATCAGGTTCTGATTGTTCTGCAATATAGTGAGGCAGAACATGACATTTTACTAAGGGTTTATCTAGGCTCATATTCTCTCCTCACTACTCTCAACATTTAATCGGTGTGATTTGCATTTAACCAGTTTGCCATCGAGACAAACTGCTCAAGTGTTAGGTTTTCAGGGCGATGGGTCGGATTGATCCCAAGCGCTTCAAGCTGCTCTTTATCCATTAAAGTCTTATAACAGTTACGAACCGTTTTTCGTCGTTGATTAAATCCTTCGCGACAAACCCTTTCTAACCATTTTAAGTTATCAGCAGGATGAGGTAGAACTTCATAAGGTGTTAAACGAACGACTGCTGAGTCTACTTTCGGCGGTGGAATAAAAGCAGAAGGCGGCACTTCTAATACTGGCATTACTTTACAATAGTATTGTGCCATAACAGTTAAACGTCCATACGTTTTTGAACCTGGTCTAGCCGATAAACGATTGACCACCTCTTTTTGCAACATAAAATGCATGTCTTGTATATCAGCATGGAATTTAAAGAGATGAAACATTAATGGTGTAGAAATATTGTAGGGTAAGTTACCAAAAATACGCAATTTGTTATTTGGTTTCATTAACTGAGTGAAGTCAAAACGCATGGCATCGCCTTCATGAATAGTCAGTTTTGGACCTAATTCAGGGTGATTTCGTAGACGTTCAGCCAAATCACGGTCAAGTTCAATGACTGTAAATTTGTCGACAATTTTACCAACGGGTTCAGTAATTGCCCCCAAACCCGGACCAATTTCAACTAGGTTCTGCCCAGGCAATGGATTAATTGCTGAAACAATGCCATCAATGACATATGAATCATGTAAGAAGTTTTGCCCGAAACGTTTTCTTGCTTTATGACCTAAGTGGACATCATTACTCATAATCTATTTTCTACCAATTCAATTGCGAGAGATAGCGCTGTCTCAAAGCTACCTGTATCTGCTTTACCTGTACCCGCCAAATCTAATGCGGTGCCGTGATCGACGGACGTTCTTATAAAGGGTAAGCCTAATGTAATATTCACTGAATTGCCAAACCCTTTAAATTTAAGTACGGGCA
>JAESQY010000114.1 GCA_016764915.1 Aliivibrio sp.
GATCGCTTATAGTATTTCATTGGGTTATGGCGTTGATCCTATGCCGTTTATTATGGCGGTACTGTTTGGTGCGAGCGCGAGTTTTATCTCTCCTTACGGTTATCAAACCAACCTATTGGTTTACAGCGTTGGTAATTACAAACTAAAAGATTATTTGTGTATAGGTTTGCCAATGTCGCTGGTTTATTCATTACTGGTATTAACCTTAATTCCCTATTTTTTCCCATTTTAAGGGTGCTGTTTGAGCATCGACCGAGGTTCAACTATGACAAACAATACAACATCAGATCGAGATGAAAATGTGATTTGGCATCAGCATCAAGTGGATAAATCCATTCGTGCTGATTTAAAAAAGCAGCGCCCCGCTGTTTTGTGGTTTACCGGATTATCTGGATCAGGAAAATCAACCGTGGCTGGAGCTCTAGAGAGCGCATTGGTAGAACGTGGTTATCATACCTACTTACTTGATGGTGATAATGTCCGTCATGGTTTATGTCAAGATCTGGGTTTTTCAACACAAGATCGCCGTGAAAATATTCGCCGCATCGGTGAGTTATCTAAATTGATGGCGGATGCAGGGTTAATTGTATTGAGCGCGTTTATCTCGCCACATCGTGCTGAAAGAGAGTTAGTTCGCTCTTTGCTTCCGGATAATGAATTTATTGAAGTTTTTGTTAATACTCCGCTTGAAGTGTGTGAGCGTCGCGATCCAAAAGGGCTGTATAAAAAAGCCAGAGCGGGTGAAATTGCTAATTTTACCGGGATCGATTCAGAGTATGAGACACCTGAAAATCCAGAGATCCAGCTACAAGCTGGAGATTTTACTATTGAACAATTGGTTCAGCAGTGTTTAGATGCTCTTAAACTACATCAGATTATTGGTTAATATCTGGTGGTTTAATCAATCACTTTGACGTAAGGAGCAAGAATGGACGCATTGTTAACTTCAATTCATGAGATTGCACTTGAAGCTGGTAAAGCAATCATGGATAGGTATCATTCTGATGTAAACGTTCAAGAAAAAGCGGATCATAGTCCAGTCACGGAAGCGGATTTAGCGGCCAATGCAGTGATCATCCAACAGTTAGAAGCGCTCACTCCTGATATTCCAATTTTATCAGAAGAGTCTGTTCATACTGCTTGGAATGAAAGACAACACTGGGGACAGTTTTGGTTAGTGGATCCTCTAGATGGCACCAAAGAGTATCTACGTCGTAATGGTGAGTTTACGGTTAATATTGCTCTGATAGACAACGGCAAGCCAATACTGTCTGTTGTTCATGCCCCTGCTTTAGAGAAAAGTTGGTTAGCAAATGGTAAATCGGCATGGGTTGTTGCTAAATCAGGTAAAGAGAAGATTCAAGTTCGTCCAGCAACCGTACCGACCGTGGTTGGCAGTCGCTCTCACCCAAGCCCTGACATGGCCGACTATCTGGCGGCGTTAGGTGAGCATAAAATGACCTCTGTTGGTTCATCTCTAAAATTCTGTTTAGTGGCGGAAGGTCGAGCTCAGTATTATCCACGTTTAGGTCCAACTATGATGTGGGATACTGCTGCAGGACAGTGTGTTGCTGAAAGTGCAGGCGCTACAGTCACTAAGCTTGATGGCTCAGAGCTCAATTACCATCGTGAAGAGTTGCTTAACGAGCACTTTTTAGTTTCTGTATAGCGATAAAATGAACGTCAAAAAAACCTCCTACGAGAGGTTTTTTTATACGGCGTGATGAATGCTTGATGTGGCATCAGTCTGCACAATAAAACGTTGGCTCAACAGGGCTGCAACTTGATCGTAGTAAGCGTTGTTGGGTTTGTTGCCAAGCAATTTGCATAACTCTGCGCCTGTAGGGCTGAAACGATAATAGATTAATCTTGCCCCTTTTTGCGTCGGCAGCAGTGTCAAATGCTTTCCTTGATATGCTAAAGGAAGAGCCACTTCTGTATCGATCTCACCCGATTCAAGCTCCGTGCCTAACAGTAGCCCCAGCTCAATTAGCAGCAGTAAACTTGAGTAAGGCAGTTTAAAATTACCAAGCTGAATAAGGTGTGGACCATCGACCTTGTATAGTGTCGTGAGTTTTCCTGAACATTTGTAACCGATAAGTAACTTTTTACTACTGTCTTGTCCAAAGCTGCAAGCCAGTGATGCAGCACGTTGAAAGGTGTGAGCCTCACGCTGCGTCATATCCTTGAGAACTTTGAGTGCTTTTAATGAAGTTGAACCTGGGGTAACCACTTCTTGCTTTAGCACCTGACTCCACAATTTTTGCATTGAACTATCATGGATGTCCTGCGCCATATCAAAAAAACGATATAACCAATCTTGATCAGGATCTCCGGCGGTTTCGTCCTGGCAATATTCATAACTATAACCAATGATGGTTTCTAAATTCTTCTGACGCTGCTCTCTTAATTTCTTATCACGAAGTAGGGATCGCTTTAGTAAAGAGCTGTCAGAGTCAGTCTTAGCAAGTTTGGCATTGATACCGTGGCTGCTCGCGATGTCTCGGATACGACGATCACTGCTCACCACATAATTGTCTTTTTTATTGGTTGTTTTGCTCTTCTTCTCTGAAGAGGGGTCTTGATCTATAACAATGGGTGTTTCTGGAGCCGACATTTCAAGCCTCAACAATTAGGAGAAAAAAGATATTAATGCATGTTTACAAAGATATATCTGCGAATAATGGCACAACTTTAGTTTTTTAGTGAAAATTGACTATTCAAAGTGATAACAATTTGTTAACTTGTATCCAGTTGGAGGAATTTCTATGAAAATGCCCGTGGAGAATAAAGTTAAAAAGTATTTAATGCTCACCAGTTTGTTGTTTGGTTACCTGTTTATACTGGTGTATTTGTCTGAATTTGTCGCTTAACATGCCATTTTTCACTCTGTTCTTTGTTTGTTAATGTATTGTTTTTTCTACTCGTCATCATACTCTTCGATTTTTGTTCCTTGTAATAAATAACCCGTTTGTGCTAACTCATGATTGATGGATTGGGTTGTTAACGTGCCTACGATATACACCACATCCCACAATTGCTGAACAGGCGCACCTTTCTCAAATTTCACATAGATGATCTGGTTCGGTGGCGGTGGCGGCACATGAATACAAGCCCCAAAATACGGAACCAATAGAAATTCAGTCACTAAGTTTGCATCGCCCTCTAATGGGATCACAAATCCTGGTATTCTTACCATACTGCCATTTAACTCCTCACGAACTTGACCGACTATCGACTGTGGCAGTGCTTCGCCATTGTGACTGATCGAGGGCATTCCTTGCAGATCAAAGTGCTGTTTTTCATTGTCTGGGATCAGATCATTCCAGTCTAGGGTTAATACTTCATTTGCCATTAAGTTCAACGGTAGCAAAGTGCAGAGGATCAATAGTAATCTCTTCATTATAATTCCAATTAAATTCGTATGGTCATGCCATCTGATAGTGAATGTCGATAGGCTCTAAACGCTGGAATAAAGCCAATGAGTGTACCTGCTGTTTGCACAACAGCAATTAAGGTTAATTCGTAAGAAGTAAGTAGGGTTAACTCAATATTAATACCAAAATAGCTATGACTGATCGGTTTTAGGATAGCCAGCAGTAAATAGAGTCCTATAACTCCAGCAGCAGTGCCTAAAGCGGTGATCACAAAGGCTTCGCTAATTAAAAGGGCAAAGATATGTTTAGGTTGAGCGCCCATAGCACGCAGTATTGCCATTTCCCGTCTTCGCTCTTGTAGGCTGGTCAGCAAGCTGCTTAACATACCCAATAAACCAGCAAGTACAACGAATGCAGATACCGCAAGTAGTGCCTGTTCGGCAATGGACATCATTGACCATAATTCATGAAGCGCAATCTCAGGCATAATGGCACTGAGTGGCTCTTTAGGGTAAGTGTTGATCTGGCGTTGCAAGGCAAACGTTTGGATCTTTGATTTCAGCCCCAGCATGAATGCGGTGATCTGTTTGGGGGCAAACTGCTGCTGCATTAGCTGATTTTTGGAAGGGTTCCCACCAAGATGCGCTCCTGATTCCCAGCCCACATGAATGGCTTCAATGGCTTCTAAGGTGACATGAACGGTTTTATCTACCGGTGTGCCTGTCGGTGCTAGGATACCGACAACCGTAAAGGGCAAATTGTTGTGTCTGGTAAATGATTTATCACTAATGCCATGGGCAATGATTATTTCTGAGCCCAAGTGGTAATTTAGTTTGTTAGCTACGTCTGCACCAACCACAGCTTCAAACAGTGAGTTGAATTTGTCACCCTGTTTGAAAGCTAACGGCTGTTTTTTTCCGTATTGATAAAATCGGAAATAGTCTTGGTTAGTCCCCATGACTCGAAACCCTTGGTGTGAGTCTCCAAGAGATATCGGAATAGCCCATTTTACGGCAGGATTTTTGGTGATCTCTTGGTAGCTTCTCCAGTCAATATTATTGGTTGCGTTGCCAATTCTAAATACGGAGTAGAGCAGTAGATTTATCTGTCCTGAGCGGGCACCTACGATGAGATCGGTATTGGAGATAGTATTGGCAAAACTCTCTTTGGTTTGCGTTCGAATACGCTCTACGCCTAATAATAGCAGTACTGAAATGGCCACCGTTAATATAGTCAGTATTGCGGTGGTTTTTCTGTTGGTTAGGCTATGCCAAGCCAGCCTTAAAATGGTGTTCATGCTTTCACCTCCACTAAATTATTGATCTGCTCTAAATGTATACTTCTATCAAAAAGAGGCTCTAGGCTGGGGTCGTGACTGACAAATAGCAGTGTGGTGCCGCTGGCTTGACACTCACTCATTAAAAGTTGAATAAAAGCGGTGCGGTTGTCGTGATCAAGGGCTGAAGTGGGTTCATCGGCGATTAAAATTTCTGGTTTACCTATCAATGCCCTAGCCGCGGCCACTCTCTGTTGCTGCCCAATACTTAACTCTGTTACTGGGGTGTTAATGCAATCGGCTGGCAGGCGCAGTTGTGACAATACTCGCTTTGCCTCTGATTCTAATTCAGGGCCTGCTTGAGCGGCACGACGCTTTGAAAAACGACAGGGCAGCAGTACATTCTGTATTACGGAGAGATAAGGGATTAAGTTAAATTGTTGGAAGATATAACCGATATGATCGGCTCTAAATTTGTCTTTCTGAGTATTGCTTAATTGGCTCTGTTCTTGTGAGAGAATGTTGATGCTGCCAGAGGTTGGAGAGACAATACCAGCAAGTAAACTGAGTAGGGTTGATTTTCCACTGCCACTGGATCCTTTGATAAAGAGTTTTTCTCCCTTTTTTACGCAGAAATATGGAATGTTAATGGTCAGTGATTTTTTGTTAGGCCAACGATAGCAAAGATCACTCAATTCAATTATGTTCATCTTATTATTTTAGGAGGTGTTACCACCTCCTATTCCAATCATTAGAAACTGATGCGAGAGTGCTGTTTATTGATAGAGGTGGCACTCTGCCCATACTCAGACAATAGGTGAACATCGGCTTTTTGGCTGTTTGGAAACAGAGTAAACCATTGAGTATCTAGTGATTTAATTTTATCTATTTGCTTGCAATGAAAGTGATACTCAATGCTAAACTCGCCGTGTTCAGCGTGTTCAGCGTGTTCAGCGTGTTCATCATGGTTGTGATGCGTGTCATTAAGATGATCGTTATCTTCTTCGTCTTGGTGTTCGACTAATGTGTGCGTGACAGCAACGTGTTCAATCGAGCACTCCGCTGATTCTGGTAGAGTAAAAACCTGATCTGCTTGTTTTAAGAGCTGGACAGCAGTCTCAAGTTGCTTTTTCTGTAATTCAGATTCCGGAGGATGCTCAAAACCGACTACATCCGAACCTGGAGCGGTGATTTCTAGCAATAAGTCGTGATCATCTTGCGCGATATTAATGGTTACTACGCCGTGTTGATGGGCTTGGTGTTGGATAAAGTCTTGCTGATGTTGTTCAGCGGATGAGGAAAATGTTGCCACAACGCCTGCGACTAAAAGAGCAGCGTGTGTAAATCGAAAGTAGGTAGACATACCTTCTCCAAAACAGTGTTAATAATAAATTTGAGATTCAGTTACAAAATTAAAAATTAATACGGCGGAGAGCGTGCGTTAAACTGAATGATTTCAATAACGGCTGCATGAAAGCGAGGGGAAGAGGAGAGTATTGATTGGTAAATTGGAAGATCGATATTGGCAACATCTGTTATGAGTGCATGATTACAAGCATTAAACAGTGAGCATTGATGTTCAGTGTGGTGAGTCACATCAGAATCAAGCTGGTGCGAAATAACCATATGACTAAGTAGAAGAATTAGCGCTGCTAAACCCCATGCTTGCCATCTATTTGGTTGCTCTCGTCTCAACATGTCTTCTATTTAATTAAGTTGTGGTGACTATTTATGTGATGATATAACATCACATAAATAGTGCAAGGTAAATTAATTCTCGTTGAAAGAGATGATAATTAGATTAAATGGCTTGCTCAATCAGAGTGAGCACAGTCGCTATCTCATTTTCATTCAATGATCCCTCTTGGATAAAGAGGATATTCCCCGTTTTATCTTGAACGATGATCGCTGAACTGGATTCTTGTAATTGCCAGACTTTAGCAACCACGCCATCCTCATCAACAATCAGTGATGACCAAGAGAACTCGAGCTTACTGTCTTCTGCTTTAGAGAGAACAAAACCGCCAGTGCCCCAAATTGAGTCATCTTGATTAATGATGGTTGTGGTTTGATAATCAGAAGCGGGGAACTTTTTAGCGGTTATGGCTGTCATTAGAGGAGCGTTTAGTTTTTTTGCACTGCTACGTCCTGCCATCGCTTGGATGACTCGGACTTTGCCTAGCATCATTGATGAACGCCAGGCTTGATAAACAATGTCTTTATCTTGAATGATTAACTCACCATGAGATTGCACATCAACCTGTGGCACATTTTTTCCTACAGTTAAATTATTTGCCAATGCCACACTAGGCAACATTGAGATAAGGAGAATGCAAAGCGTTTTGATAGTCATAATTTTATCCAATTGATTTATTTTGGTTTTTGTTGTCATTTCATTAGTGGGTCACAATAAATAATATCTATTTTGCGATAGAATTCACTCAATAATATAATGTTATCAAATTTTTATAGATTTGTTGTTTTTAGTGCTTATTGATAAATGAATTATAATTGCTATAACGGTTGTGGTGACTCTAGTTTGTCATCGAAAAATAATAATAAACCTTAGCGTTAATGAGGTATCACCATGTTGCGGATTTTTAAAAGTTATCGACCAATACAAGTAGCAAGATTCGTTAAAACACTCTTTCGAGGACGAATCTACATCAAAGGAGTTGGGGTTTTCGAGTTTGATAAAGGGAAATTGTTGCTACCAAGCCGTAATAGCAAATTAAAACTACTGGTTATGAAAGAGGTTAACCGACAGGTTGATGCTCTTGCGGCGGTGCCTGCATAGACTGATAAAAAGAGAGGCAGATAGCCTCTCTTTTTTATTGCTCGATATTATTTAGTCTGCGGGAAAGCAGACTCCGCTACCACCAATGCCGCAGTATCCTTCTGGATTTTTAGCCAAATATTGTTGATGGTACTCTTCGGCAAAGTAGTAAGGGGTCGCGAGTGTAATCTCGGTGGTAATTTCGTTCTGTTGCTTGGCAAGATTTAGTGCTTGTTGATACTGTTTACAGCTCTCTTGAGCGATGCTCAACTGTAGTTGTGTGTAGCAGTAGATTGCTGAGCGATACTGAGTTCCAACATCATTACCTTGTTGCATTCCTTGGGTCGGGATATGACTCTGCCAAAAATGAACCAAAAGAGCGTCAAGAGAGATGATGTCTGGATCATAGGTAACGTTAACCACTTCAGTATGACCTGTTTGACCAGTACAGATCTGCTGGTAGGTCGGATTAATGGTAAAACCACCGCTGTAACCGACAGAGGTACAGTAAACCCCCTCTAACTGCCATAGAAGACGCTCCGCCCCCCAGAGACAGCCCATGCCTAATAGAATTCCTTGGTGCCCTTGAGGTGTGGGAGGAAGCATTGATACGTTATGAACAAAATGTAGTTGCTGCGGCACAATCTGATGTTCGCTTCCAAGTAGTGCATTTTCAGTGGTGACCATCTGCTGTTTTATATTCGTCATTTCGAATCCTTGAGTAGAGTATATGTGCAGTTTATGACATTTAGCACTGGACGATGATTGTTCCCCATTTCTAGTAATATTAGTATGTTGCTCTTTAGGAAAGCAATTATTTCTGATAGTTTGTGTTAGTCATCCGTGTAGATAAGCAGATTAGGCTGAGTTCATTGAATAGTCGTTTGAAGTAGAAAATGAAAAATAACGTTATGATAATTATAGCGTTGCTGGTCGCCAGTCTATCTTTTGCAGTTCAAGCTGAAGTTGAGATGAGTATTGAAGGGCTCGAAGGCAATTTAGAAGGGAATGTAGAGGCGTATTTGTCTGCGATTCCTGAAGAAGAGTACTCTGTCTCTTTACGTTTTCAATCAAGAGTGGAAACCAGCATCAAAGAGGCGCTAAGAGCGTTAGGCTTTTATGATCCTGATATTAAATTTGTTGTTGAAGGAGAGACAGGGGATCGCTCACTGATTGTTAATGTGATTGCTGGTGATCCCGTCTCAATTTATGACAGTGATATTATTATTAGTGGAGAAGCAAAATCCGATCCTGATTTCATACAGGCGGTTTCCAACTCTGGTTTGAGTTTAGGGGCGATTGTAAACCATGGTAATTATGATGGTTTAAAGTCGACCTTACGAAGTTTAGCTCTGAGGAAAGGCTACTTTGATGGTGATTTTACCGTTACTCGTTTAGAGGTCTCTCCTGATAGACGGCAAGCTTTTGTTCATCTTCACTTCGATAGCGGTGATCGTTACTCTTTTGGCAATACGATTATTGATGGTTCTCAAATTGAAGAGCACAGAGTCCAGTCCATTATTCCTTATCAAAGCGGTGATCCTTATTTAGCCAGTAAAGTGGGAGATCTTAATCAATTCCTTTCTAATACTGAGTGGTATTCATCGGTATTTGTAGAGCCCGATGTAGCTAATGTTACTGAGAGCGGTGAGCTGCCCATGCTGGTTCACTTGAGTCCTCAAACCAAGAACCTACTTGAAACGGGTATTGGATTCTCAACAGATGTTGGGGTACGAGGAAAGATAAATTGGAAAAAACCGTGGTTAAACAGCTATGGACACAGTTTTAATACCAGCTTATCTATCTCCCAACCAGAGCAGACAGTGACCGCTGCGTATAAAATCCCATTAGAAAACGTGTTGCGAGATTACTATATCGTGCAATATGGAATGAAAAACATTGACGATCGAGACACCAAGAGTTTGGAGTCTAACTTAGCGCTTGAGAGACACTGGGTATTAGACTCTGGTTGGCATCGAACCCTGTTTACGCGTTTATTGTACGAAGGATTTACTCAGGGACAACAAGAGGGCTCCTCATGGTTAGTTTTACCGGGGATCTCATTATCAAAAACACGCAGTGGTGGCGGAATGATGCCCATGTGGGGCGATAGAAAGTCGATCACTTTTGAAGCCACTGATCCTGCATTGACTTCCGATGCCCGCCTAGCCAGAGTTCAAGCTCAAACGACCTGGATCAGAAGCATCGGACAAAATCATCGTGGGCTAGTGAGCGCCGATGTTGGTGCTATCTATACTGATGAGTTTGAAAGCTTACCGCCTTCAATTCGATTTTTCGCAGGTGGAGATAATAGCTTGAGAGGCTATGGTTATGAGGAGATCTCACCCAAAGATAGTGATGGCTTTTTAACTGGTGGCCAATATATGGCAACCTCAAGCCTTGAGTATCAATACCGGGTAGTGGGTAACTGGTGGCTAGCGACATTCATCGATTATGGTGATGCTTGGACCTCTGTGCCACAGTGGAAAACGGGGGTCGGAGCTGGCATTCGATGGGGCTCACCTGTCGGGCCTGTTAGTCTTGATTTTGCATGGGGCCTCGATGAAGATCCCGGTGAAGAGTTTCATGTACACTTCTCGTTAGGGCCTGAAATATGAGCCTAATTGTCGCTAAAAAATGGGGCTCTCGATGTGGAGTTGCAATAGTGGCAGTCGTCATCAGCTTGTTGCTTCTGATATCAATGCTTCTACTGACCAACCCTGGTTTAAATACGCTGTTATGGGGAGTAAAAAAAGCGCTTCCTGAATTGAGTGTTGAGCAGACTTCTGGCGCACTGGTCCCCGATTTTACTCTTTCTGGACTCTCTTTTTCTGATGGTGATAACGTTGATATTACGGTTAAACGCTTTCGTTTAGCGATCACGCCTTCATGTTTATTCAATCCTGAGTTATGCATTGATGCCGTTGAACTGGATGGGGTGGTGTTCTCTCTGCCCACACTTCCCGACTCTGCTGCTCCACAACAAAAAACGACTAACAGTAAACCGCTAACGGCAGTTGAGACGCCAATACCAGTGCAGATTAACCATATTGCATTGAATGATATCGAGCTTAATATACTCGGCAATACAGTAAGTTGGCAGCACTTCTCAACCGGTCTATCTATGCGTGGCAACCGGTTATTGGTCTCGCCCGTAAATTGGCAGAGTGTGACCTTGCAGCTTGCACCAAAAACCGGCGATGATGAGCTTGAATCAGTAACAAAGGTTGACCATTCGCCCTCAGTTATCGAACTACCGGAAGTGCTGATACCGCTTGAGGTGGAGTTAACATCTTTTTCATTACATGACTTTATACTAAAACAAGCAGAACCCATTAAGGTGACTTCTTTGGCCTTCAGTGGTAAGGCCAAAGAGCATCAAGTGTCGCTTCATGATCTGCGACTCGATATGCCGCAGTTAAGTTTGGAATTAAACAGTAAGA
Organism: Aliivibrio sp.; assembly: GCA_016764915.1. Lineage (GTDB taxonomy): Bacteria > Pseudomonadota > Gammaproteobacteria > Enterobacterales > Vibrionaceae > Aliivibrio_A. The sequence continues at coordinate 10,873 of JAESQY010000114.1, forward strand.
TATCTTTAGTGGGAGATTACCCTTTAGAACTGCAAGCGACAGCAACCGTAAAAGAGAGCGAGTTGAAAGGGCATAATATTAGCTTGCAAGCAACAGGCAGCGTGGCTCAATTAGCATTGTCAGCTCAGCTTGATGGGACATTAAAGGCCTCACTCGATGGCAAACTTCAACCTCTGCAACCTACGTTTCCTTTTGAACTCAACATTCATGATGGAGATCTGCGTTGGCCTTTGAACTCAACGCCAGATTATCAACTGCAGCTCTCTAAACTCTCTAGTCGAGGTGATTTAGATGGATATCAGTTTAACCTACAAGCGGATTTGCAAGGCATTGATATACCAGAATTGCAACTGGATGTGAAAGCAGAAGGGGACCTAGAACAGATATCAATATCGGATATTGTTGTTGAAACACTGGGTGGAGAGATAGCGGGTCAGGTTATGGTTAATTGGCAGCAGCCACTAAACTGGCAATCCGATCTGACATTATCAAGGATTAAACCGGGTTTACAGTGGCCGAAGGTTGAAGGCGTGTTAAATGGTGACATTAAAACGCTAGGATCATTAACCGAACAAGGTGGCTGGCAGGTTAGTATTCCATTACTCGATATCCAAGGGATGATTCGGGATTATCCCTTAGATCTGCATGGATCATTAGTCGCCAGTGACGAATTAGGTCAAGGGGAGTTTCAGGTTCAAATTGACGATCTGGCGTTAAAACATGGCAGTAACTCGATTCAGTTAAATGGTCAGTTAGATCAATCTTGGGCAATGAAGGCCACCATTAATATTCCAGAGTTATCGGCAACGGTTCCTGATTTACAAGGACAGGCCGTTGGCGATATTAGTTTGTCGGGTTCGTTTGAAGCCCCAAATATTAATCTAGATCTCGCGATAATGAGTTTGAATTGGAAAAATGAAGCAAAACTAGAGCAACTGACCGTGAAAGGAAATCTATCCCCCTGGCCTCTGTTAAGTGGGCATATTGAGGTGGCAGCAAAAGGCGGCGAGTATCAAAAAGAGCGTCTTGATACATTGACCCTACTCTTTAAAGGCAGCGAAAAAGATCACCAATTGAGCATTAATGCGCAGACAAACCCCCTCTCGTTAGCCGTTTTGTTCAATGGAGAATTTAACCGTAAAACGGGGTGGCAAGGCGCGTTAAGCCAAGCTGAAATTAATACGGAGATGGGACCTTGGGGTTTAAATCGCCCTGCGAGTATTAACTATAATCTGAATGATCATGCTGTGACGGTAGGGGCTCATTGTTGGGGACAAAAAGAGGCTTCAATCTGCTTAGACCAAGATTTAAAAATGGGAGAGCGCGGAGAAGCGTCTGTCACGGTACAGCGTTATAGGTTGAATTCACTTAAGCCTTTCATGCCTGATGAGATGGAAGTAGAAGCGGAACTGAATGCGACTGCTTGGGCTAAGTGGGCTCCAAATAGTTCGCCACAATTAAAAGCCAACGTTGATATTTCTGCGGGGTCGTTACAACAACAGATGGATGAAATATTGAGTGTCGCTTGGAATCAAATCTCACTGAACGCAGAGATAAAACAAGATAAGCTCAATATCGATTGGTTACTCGATTTCAAAGATAATGGCCGTGTATTTGGCGATGTTAATATTTTCCCCATTGATAAAAAAGACAAATCCATTGATGGAGAGTTGACGGTTGAGGCGATCTCACTGGCCTTCTTGCAGCCTGCTTTGGGAGAGTACAGCACTCTAAAAGCGGAAATGAATTCTGCTGTTACCATCACAGGGCCAATTAATCAGCCTAAGTTGAATGGTAATTTAACCATTGAGAACATAGTCGTAAAAGGTGAAGTTTCCCCAGTTGATATTAATAATGGGGATATCGCTTTGGATTTTTCCGGTTACAACGCGATATTGAACTCAGCAATTAATACCCCTGACGGCGATCTAACGGTTACTGGTGATGCTGATTGGGCTGATATTTCTGCGTGGCGCGTTGGTGTAAAAGTATCTGGTGATGAGCTAAAAGTGAATCTGCCACCTGTCGTAAAACTCAATGTTCATCCCGATCTTAATGTTTCAATCACGCCGAAGTTGGCGATAATCGAGGGGGATATTACGATTCCTTGGGGACGAATTGTGGTCGAGAAACTACCGGAAAGTGCGGTCAGCTTATCTAAAGATGAGGTGATGTTAAATGAAGATTTACAACCACTTCAAGCTGAAAACTCATTCCCGATGCAGATCAAAACGGATATTAATATAACCATTGGCGATGATGTTCAGTTGGCCGCTTTTGGTCTAGAGGGTAATTTGATTGGTAAACTTAATGTTACTCAGCAAGATAAAGGGCCGTTTATTATTGGTGAGATCAATATTAAAGAGGGTACGTATCGCTCTTTTGGGCAAGACCTCATTATCAATAAAGGAAAGATTCTGTTTAATGGACCTGCGGATCAACCTTATGTAGCCATTGAAGCAATACGAAATCCTGAGAATACTCAAGATGATGTTATTGCTGGCATTCGAGTTAATGGGGCAGCCGATGAACCTCAGGTTGAGATATTTTCTGAACCTTCAATGGCACAAAGTAATGCGCTTTCATATCTGCTCAGAGGTCAAGATATTGGCGGAGAAGGGGGGGGGGATGTGATGACCACAACGTTGATAGGGTTGAGTTTGGCCAAAAGTGGCAAGGTTGTCGGAGAGATAGGTAATGCGTTTGGTGTTCAAGATCTAGCGCTTGATACTGCCGGTTCTGGAGATGATTCACAGGTGACGGTAAGCGGTCATATTACTCCTGAACTTCAGGTAAAATATGGGGTTGGGATCTTTAATTCGCTAGGTGAGTTTACCGTGCGCTATCGATTGTTCACGGGTTTGTATCTTGAGGCAATTTCAGGGTTAGACAGTGCCGTTGATCTGCTTTATCAGTTTGAGTTTAATTAAAACATCGAATAGGCCTATATATGTAGACCTATTCCTCTATTTTATCTCTATGAATGAGCGCGTTTATACGAAGATGTAATCTCATCTCGGGCTGCTTGTGCATTGTCCCAACCATCTACTTTTACCCATTTACCGGCTTCTAAATTTTTATAATGAGTGAAAAACTGCGAAATTTGCTCTTTTAGCAGTTCAGATAGATCGTTTACATCTTGAATATGTTCATACTCTTTACTGATTTTGGTGTGCGGCACGGCAAGAATTTTGGCATCTTCACCAGATTCATCAGTCATTTTTAGTACCGCTACTGGACGACAACGAATAACCGCTCCTGGCATCAGCGGGTAAGGCGTCGGAACTAATACGTCAACCGGGTCACCATCTAATGACAACGTGTGATTAATGTAGCCGTAGTTGCAGGGGTAAAACATAGGAGCGGACATAAAGCGGTCAACAAAAATGGCACCACTCTCTTTATCCACTTCATATTTTATTGGATCAGCATTAGCGGGGATTTCAATCACCACATAAATATCATCGGGAAGCTCCTTTCCCGACGGAACATCATTCAAACTCATTGGTTGCTCCTTTAAATAAAAATTAAAGATAGTAATTAAACAGTTGAGTAAAGAGTGTGGTCAGGATTGTGGAGAAAGTCTAATAATTGACTAAAGAAAATAGATGGATAAAGAGGGCAGTATCAGAAGTGAGGAGCGAAAGGTTAGACCATCAATATACATAATTGATGGCCTAAAAATCTTAGTGGCCAGGGCTTTCTTTTAAGAAAGACTCAAGTTTGTCGACCATATTGGTGGTACCAACAAAGAAAGGAACACGTTGGTGCAACTCTTTAGGGGCGATATCCAAAATACGTTGATTACCATCGGTCGCTTTACCACCCGCTTGCTCCATGATAAAAGCAATAGGGTTACATTCGTACAGTAAACGAAGCTTGCCGTCTGGGTGCGTTAAAGTACTTGGGTAGAGGTACATGCCGCCTTTAAGCAGATTTCTGTGGAAATCTGCAACCAGAGAGCCAATGTAGCGAGAGGTATATGGACGATGCTCTTCAGGGCAGTTCTCTTGGCAGTACTTAATGTACCTTTTCACGCCAATAGGGAAACGGAAGTAGTTTCCTTCATTGATTGAATAGATTTTACCTACATCAGGGATCTGCATATCTTCGTGTGAAAGACAGAATACACCTAAAGATGGGTCGTAAGTAAAACCATGAACACCATTACCAGTGGTGTAAACCAACATGGTCGAAGAGCCATAGATCACATAACCCGCAGCGACCTGCTTGTTACCAGGCTGTAGGAAATCCTCTTCTACTGCAGGGGTGCCTTCTGGTGAGATTCGACGGTAAATTGAAAAAATAGTACCAACAGAAACATTAACATCGATATTGGATGAGCCGTCGAGAGGATCCATCAAAACTACATATTTTGCACTGCGATTTAATGCTTTGTTAAAGGCAACTGCTTCATCTTCTTCTTCACTGGCAACACCACATACTTGGTCTCGTGCTTCTAGTGCAGATTTGAACACATCATTAGCGTAAACGTCTAATCTTTGCTGCTCTTCACCTTGAATATTCTGACTACCCATTGAACCTGTGATATCGACTAATCCGGCCTTATTTATCTCACGGTTTACGATTTTAGCCGCAAGTTTAATCGAACCGAGTAGGGAAGATAGATCTCCACTGGCGTGGGCAAAATCATTTTGTTTTTCAACAATAAACTCGCCGAGTGTTCTGGTCTGTGACATGTTCTATCCTTAGTAATCTTTTATGATTGGATGTCATTGGAATTAAGGCTCAGGTACAATACGTGTTAAGAACCGTGTTTTATTTTTAATAAATCTTGTTAGCTGTATCTAATTGTATAGCAAAGATCTTTTTATTCGTATTGAAGTAACTCAAAATGGCGTTACTTATCTTCTTTGAGCAATGATTATGCATATTCATATTTTGGGCATCTGCGGTACCTTTATGGGCGGAGCGGCCGTTTTAGCTAGGCAATTAGGGCATAAAGTCACTGGCTGCGATGCCAATGTTTATCCACCGATGAGCACTCTTTTGGAGTCGCAAGGCATTGAAATTATTGAAGGGTTTGACCCTGGGCAATTGAGCCCTGCACCGGATTTAGTGGTAATTGGTAATGCCATGAGTCGCGGTAATCCATGTGTTGAATATGTATTGAATCACAACCTTAAATACACCTCTGGACCACAGTGGTTACAAGAATTTTTATTGCATGATCGTTGGGTTCTGGCAGTTTCAGGCACCCATGGTAAAACAACAACCTCCAGTATGTTGTCTTGGATCCTTGAAGATTGTGGTTATTCTCCGGGCTTTTTAGTAGGCGGAGTGCTAGGAAACTTCGGGGTTTCAGCCCGTTTAGGCGACAGTATGTTCTTTGTTGTGGAGGCCGATGAGTATGACAGTGCTTTTTTCGATAAGCGTTCCAAGTTCGTGCATTATCACCCAAGAACCTTAGTAATGAATAATCTAGAATTTGATCATGCCGACATTTTTGACAATCTAGCTGCAATTCAAAAACAGTTTCATCATTTGGTCAGAACCGTTCCGAGCAATGGACGTATCTTTGCGCCAAAATCTGATCAAGTGCTTGCTGATGTGATTAAGCAAGGCTGCTGGAGTGAACTAGAATTCACCGGTTCTGGTGGTCAGTGGCAGGTCGAGAAACAACAATCTGATGGATCTCGGTTTGATGTCCTCTTTGATGGTGAATTATCAGGCACTGTTGAGTGGGATTTGGTGGGCGATCATAATGTACAAAATGGTTTGATGGCGATTGCGGCGGCAAGACACGTTGGTGTCACTATTGATCTGGCTTGTGAAGCGTTAGGCAAGTTTATTAATACCAAGCGCCGTTTAGAGTTAAAAGGCACGGTTAATGACATTACGGTCTATGATGATTTTGCTCACCACCCAACCGCGATTGGCCTTACCTTAGATGGGCTGCGTAATAAGGTGGGTCAGCAAAAAATCATAGCGGTGCTTGAGCCGCGTTCAAGTACAATGAAGTTAGGAGTACACAAAGATACTCTTGCAGCCTCTTTAGCATTGGCTGACTCTGTCTATCTTTATCAACCTGACAATATTGATTGGTCGTTGCAAGAAGTGGCTGAGCAGTGCGTGCAGCCAGCAACAATTTCGGATGATATTGATTGTTTTGTGGATTCTATTGTGGCCGAGGCGAAAGCAGGCGATCAAATTTTGGTGATGAGTAACGGTGGCTTTGAAGGCATTCACGATAAATTGTTGGTAAAGTTACAAGCCCAATAGAGAGTATTGATAATGAATGATGTAAAAATAGATGATCAGAACAAATCGATAACGCTAGCGATGACTGGGGCTTCTGGTGCTCCTTATGGTTTGAGGTTATTGGAGTGTCTGTTGGCATCCGGTTATCAGGTTTTTGTATTGATCTCTTCAGCCGCCCGGGTAGTGATGGCGACGGAGCATAACTTAAAACTTCCCGCCAGCCCTGAAGGGATAAAGAAGGCGTTAGTTGAGTATTTGAACTGTCCGCCAGAACGGTTAGTGGTGTGTGGTAAGGAGGAGTGGTTCTCTCCAGTAGCGTCAGGCTCTGCAGCGCCAAAACAGATGGTGGTTTGTCCCTGTTCCGCTGGCAGTTTAGCGTCGATTGCTCATGGTATGTCTGATAACTTAATTGAGCGAGCCGCTGATGTGGTGCTCAAAGAGCGTGGGCAACTCATATTAATGGTTCGAGAAACGCCCTTTTCGACACTGCATTTAGAAAATATGCACAAGCTCTCTTCGATGGGGGTGACGATTATGCCCGCAGCTCCTGGTTTTTATCACAATCCGAAATCTATTGATGATTTAGTGGACTTCATGGTTGCCAGAGTATTAGACCACCTGGGTATTAAACAGGGATTGGTGCCGCGTTGGGGATATGATCAACGATAATTGATTTAGTATTTCATCATTTTTGTATACAATGAATTTCTCAACGGGGAGCTTAATGAAAGTTAGGCTGAGATTGTCGATACAGGACCCGTATACCTGAACCAGATAATACTGGCGTAGGAATTGAGCGGTTAGTCATCGTCATTCTCGATACTCATCTCATTTCTATGCCTTCCACACTATATATGGAGTGCATAGTGAAAAAAATTCTTCCTCTTGTAACGTTAGCAGTGATGGCATCTATGTCCGCTTCTGCTGCTGATAATAAGTTAACTGTTTATACATATGATTCATTTGCTTCTGATTGGGGTCCAGGCCCGAAAATTGAGAAAGCATTTGAACTGAAGTGCGACTGCGATCTTGAGTTTGTCGCTTTAGATGATGGCGTTACTATTTTGAATCGACTTCGTTTAGAAGGAAAAAACAGTAAAGCTGATATTGTATTAGGTTTAGACAATAATCTGATTGCTGAAGCGAAGAAAACGGGGCTATTGACTCAGCACAGTGTCGATACCAGCAGCGTTACTTTACCAAACGGTTGGTCCGACTCTACCTCTGTTCCATTTGATTATGGTTATTTTTCTTTTATCTACAACAAAGAGAGTTTAAAAAATCCACCAAAGAGCTTAAAAGAGCTCGTCGAACATCGTGATGATATAAAAGTGATCTATCAGGATCCTCGCACCTCTACACCGGGGCAAGGGTTGATGCTGTGGATGAAATCTGTTTATGGTGATCATACTGCAGATGCGTGGAAACAGTTCGCGAAAAAAACGGTTACCGTCACCAAAGGTTGGTCTGAAGCTTACAATATGTTCCTAAAAGGAGAAGCGGATATGGTGCTCTCTTACACCACATCTCCGGCTTATCACATTATTGCAGAGCAGAAAAATCAATACGTGTCAGCGGATTTCTCAGAAGGTCACTACACACAAATTGAAGTGGCGGTAAAAGTGAAAAGCAGCAAAAACCAGAAGCTTGCAGATCAATTTATGGCGTTTATTTTAAGCGATGAGTTTCAAACTGTGATGCCAACGGGGAACTGGATGTATCCTGTGACTGATGTTAAGTTACCACAAGGATTTGAGCAGCTTACCATTCCGTCAAAATCACTGACATTCAGTTCAGATGATGTGGCAGAGAATCGTAAAACATGGATTCGTGAGTGGCAGCACTCAGTCAGTTTCTAATGTTGTTCTATTGATGTCTATCGATAAAAAACAGATACCCGGCATTGCTATTGCCGGGTTTATTTTTGTTTTTGTTGGCTCAGCCATTATGGCTCTGCTGCTGCAATCGCCTACTTTAGATCTCAGCTCAATTTGGTTTGATCCCTACTACCGACATGTTACCAAATTCAGCTTCTATCAAGCATTCCTATCAACCCTGTTAAGTGTTGGACTTGCTATCCCTGTCTCCCACGCCCTGTCTCGGCGAACATTTAGGGGGAAAGAACTGTTGCTTAAACTGTTTGCTACCACCTTGGTGCTACCCGTATTAGTGGGGGTGTTTGGCCTGTTGTCCATTTATGGTAATAGTGGTTTAGTCTCTCAGTGGTTTAATTATTTTGATCTAAAACTGCCATTTTCTATCTATGGACTCAATGGTATTTTACTGGCGCATCTATTTTTTAACCTACCTTTTGCAACTCGGTTGTTACTGCAAGCTCTAGAGTCTATTCCCGTAGAGCAGCATAAGTTAGCGGCACACTTAGGGGTGACTCATTGGTATAAATTTAAGATTGTAGAGTGGCCAATGCTACGTCAACAACTGCCGCACGTTGCAGGGTTAGTTTTTATGCTCTGCTTTACCAGTTTTGCCACGGTGATGGCGCTGGGGGGCGGGCCAAAATCGACCACCATTGAGTTGGCTATTTACCAAGCGATTAAGTTTGATTTCGACCTGCAAGCAGGGGCATTACTGGCGTTGTGGCAAATGTTGTTGTGCGGTGTATTGGCGATTGCTATCCAACGACTGTCTCGGCCTGTGCCGATCAGTAGTGGCAGTACGAACAGAGTACAGCGACTGTATGCCGATTCGAAATGGGCCAAATTTTGGGATGTTAGCTGGATAGCACTGGTTCTATTGTTGGTTATCCCACCTTTGCTTTCCGTCGTTTTTTATGGCATTAATCTGAAATTTATTGATGTGGTGAGCAGCCCCTCTTTTTGGCGAGCGATTAAAAGCTCGATTATTGTCGCCACGTTTGCTGCTATATTGTCTCTTTTTGCTGGGGTGTTCATTTTGATCGCCAGTCGAGTATGGCGCTTAGCGGGGATGAATTTTCGTTCCGACAAGCTGGAGCTGATTGGCACTATTATCTTAGTGACCCCTGGTCTAGTGATTAGTACTGGGATTTTTCTACTGCTCCGCGATGTTACGGATGTCTTTCGCATGGCGATAGTGATCGTCATTGCGGTCAATGCGCTAATGGCGTTGCCTTATGTGATAAAAACCTTGGCTCAACCTATGCTGCATATCTCTCAGAAATATGACACCTTATGTGCCAGCTTAGGCATTTTTGGATTTAATCGTTTCTGTTTGATGGAGTGGCGAGCATTAAAAGCCCCTCTGATTCATGCATTTGCTATCAGCTTTGTTTTGTCCATGGGCGATATTAGCGCGATATCACTGTTTGGTAGCCAGGATTTCAATACTCTGCCGCTCTATCTGTTTCAACTGCTTGGCAGTTATCAAATGGACGCTGCAGCCGTGGTATCACTGTTTTTGTTGCTCTTCAGTGTTGGTGTGTTTGTGGTGCTTGAAAGAGTATTTAAAGTGAATAAAAAAGGATTAAAATAATGATTAACTTCTCTCAGGTTCAATACCACTACCATCAAGAGAGGTTCTGTTTTGATCTGGATATCGAACCGAGCAGTATTGTGGCTGTGTTAGGGGCAAGTGGTGCTGGGAAAAGTACTCTGTTGCATTTAGCAGCAGGATTTATTGAACCTGTTGCTGGTGATATCTACGTGGAGGGCATACTGGTAAACGATCTGGCACCTCATAAGCGACCGCTCTCAATTCTATTTCAAGAACATAATCTTTTCGCTCACCTTAATGTGGCGGATAACATCGCTTTAGGGTTAGCACCAAATTTAAAACTCACCATAAAGCAGAGAGAGAGAGTTGAAGGGGTTGCTAAGCAGGTTGGTGTTTTTTCACTGCTGTCTCGTTTGCCGGAACAGTTATCGGGAGGTCAAAAGCAGCGGGTAGCCTTAGCGCGCTGTTTTGTGCAAGAGCGAGATCTGTTGCTACTTGATGAACCCTTTTCTGCTCTTGACCCTGTATTGAGAGAAGAGATGCTTTCAATCGTTAAACAGCTGGCGACCACCAATCAAGTGACTGTGTTGATGGTGACTCATCACATCTCAGATGCGCTGAATATTGCTTCCCACTATGCATTTATTGAGCAGGGTGAAATCGCCAGTTTTGAGCCCATTCAACGGTTGACTGCGGAGCATCCGCTGCTCAGTTTAGCGCAATTTGTGAAATCAGGAGTGTAGTTTAGTTTTAGCCGCTCAAAATTTGCAGTTGATAGTATAATTACTAGTGATCTTATTGACATCTTAACGTAGAATCATCGCCCATTTTATCCTCTTAATTTTAAGGTTTATTACCATAATGCCATTTGCTCTCGGACAACGTTGGATCAGTGATACAGAAAGTGATTTAGGATTGGGAACGGTCATTTCAATGGACGTTCGAACGGTCACTATTATGTTTTCAGCTTCTGAAGAGAATCGCTTATACGCAAAAAGCGAAGCGCCTGTTACACGTGTTATGTTCAATGTCGGTGATAACGTTGAGAGTTACGAAGGTTGGAGTTTAAAGGTAGAAGAGGTCAAAGAGGACTCCGGTACACTTATCTATGTAGGAACCCGTTCAGATACTGAAGAGTCTGGTGTCGTGCTTCGTGAGATTATGCTGAGCCATCAAATACGATTCAACAAACCACAAGACAAATTGTTTGCTGGGCAGATTGATCGCATGGATCGATTTACTCTGCGATATAATGCATTAAATAATCAATACGCACAGCATAAAAGCCCAATGCGAGGCTTATGTGGTATGCGAGCAGCGCTTATCCCTCATCAATTATTCATCGCTCATGAAGTGGGTCGTCGTTATGCCCCTCGTGTTCTATTAGCGGATGAAGTGGGTTTAGGGAAAACGATTGAAGCGGGCATGATTTTGCACCAGCAAGTGCTCTCTGGACGAGCAGAGCGTGTATTGATTCTCGTGCCCGAAACCCTTCAGCATCAGTGGCTAGTTGAGATGATGCGTCGCTTTAATTTACACTTCTCGATTTTTGATGAAGAGCGTTGCGTTGAAGCTTACGCCGATGCAGAAAACCCATTCGAAACCGCACAGTTTGTTTTATGTTCATTAGATTTTGTTCGCCGTAGCAAACGACGTTTTGAACAGGTATTGGATGCCGATTGGGATCTGCTGATTGTTGATGAAGCCCATCACCTTGAGTGGAGCCAAGAGAAACCAAGCCGAGAATATCAAGTGGTTGAAGCGATTGCTGAACAGACTGCAGGTGTGTTGTTATTAACCGCAACGCCTGAACAGCTTGGTCACGAGAGTCACTTTGCTCGTCTTCGCTTATTAGATCCCGATCGATTTTATGATTACAGCGCTTTTGTAGAAGAAGAGCGTCAGTATGAACCTGTTGCTGATGCCGTTGCGACCCTATTCTCTGGTGAAGCACTTAACATGGATGCAAAAAACAGCATAACAGAACTGCTTTCTGAGCAAGATGTAGAGCCGTTATTAAGCATGATAATGTCATCAGATGCTGAGGATAAACAGCGCGCTGAAGCCAGACAAGAGTTGATTGATAACTTGATGGATCGACACGGAACAGGACGAATTTTGTTTCGAAATACTCGATCAGCAATTAAAGGGTTTCCTTTACGCAATCTGCATCTGTTACCGATGGAAATACCGGCACAATATGCAACCTCAATGCGAGTTGCTAACATGATGAGCGGACAGTTAAGTGCTGAAGAAAAAGCGGTGAAAAATCTTTATCCTGAAGAGATTTTTCAGGCGTTTGAAGGTGAAGGCAGTTCATGGTGGCAGTTTGATCCTCGCGTGAATTGGTTGCTGGAACTGTTAAAAGAGAAACGCAACAAAAAGATCTTGGTGATCGCTTCACGAGCATCAACCGCACTGCAGCTTGAACAAGCTCTGCGTGAGCGTGAAGGCATTCGGGCATCTGTTTTTCATGAAGGTATGTCTATTTTAGAGCGTGATAAAGCCGCGGCTTACTTCGCTCAAGATGAGGCGGGTGCTCAGGTGCTTATCTGTTCTGAGATCGGCTCTGAAGGTCGAAACTTCCAGTTTGCTAGTCATCTGGTCATGTTTGATCTTCCCTTGAATCCAGACCTACTGGAGCAACGTATTGGGCGCCTTGACCGTATTGGTCAATTGAATGATATTGATATTTTTGTTCCATTCTTAAAATCCTCTTCACAACAGTTATTGGCACGTTGGTTTCATGAAGGGTTAAACGCTTTCTCTGAAACATGTCCAACCGGGCGAGCGGTGTATGAGCAGTTCTCAGATCGTATTATTGAGATGTTGGCCTCTGGAAATTCAGACGATCTCGACGCGGTGATCGCAGAGTCCGCTGCAATGAATCATGAGCTAAAAACTAAAATGGAGCAGGGCCGAGACCGTCTATTGGAGATGCACTCTAATGGTGGCAATAAAGCCCAGCAGATTGTTGAGAAGATCAGTGCCTCGGATGGTGATACAAACTTGGTCACGTTTGCACTAGGCCTGTTTGATACTGTGGGTTTAAATCAAGATGATAATGGCGAAAATGCGATTATTATTACCCCATCGGAACATATGATGGTGTCGAGCTACCCTGGATTACCTGAAGAGGGTTGCACCATCACATTTGATAGAGAGACCGCGCTCTCACGTGAAGATATGCACTTTATCAGTTGGGAGCACCCGATGATTCAAGGTGGTATTGATCTGATTTTGAGCGAAGGCGTGGGAACTTGTGCTGTCTCTTTACTTAAGAACAAAGCACTGCCTATTGGTACTATTTTACTTGAATTAATCTATGTTGTTGATGCTCAAGCACCTAAACGCAGTGGTATCGCGAGATTCTTACCCAAAACGCCAATCAGAATGTTGATGGATGCCTCAGGTAATGATCTTTCCGCCAATGTTGAGTTTGAAGGGTTTAATCGACAACTGAGTCCAGTCAATCGTCATCTTGGTAGTAAGCTGGTTAACTCCGTTCAAGCTGATGTTCATCGCCTGATTGAGTCAGCTGAGCCCAAAATGGTGCAGTACTTAGATGACGTTCGTTTGAAAGCAAAATCTGAGATGGAAGTGGCGTTGAATAGTGAACTGCAACGTCTTCAAGCTTTAAAATCGGTTAATCCAAATATTCGCGATGATGAGTTAACTCAGATAGAAGAGCAGATTGAGAGCTTAACCAGTTATATCGATAAAGCGCAAGTTCAGTTAGATTCTCTGCGTTTGATTGTTGTTAGCCATAACTAAATTATCCACTGTTTATTTTGAGTTTGAATATGTCTGTTATTGAGTACCATCCACCCACAGAACCATGGTTAGAGATTGTTTATCAAGATGAGCATATTCTTACAGTAAATAAGCCGGCAGGCCTGTTGTCGAATCCAGGTAAACATCCTGAGCACTACGACAGTGTCTGGTCCCGTGTGGTTGCTGAATTTCCCGAAGCTCAGTTGGTCCACCGGTTAGATATGGCGACATCTGGTTTGATGGTGTTTGCTCTGCACAAAGAAGCAGAGCGACACATCAAAAAGCAGTTTCAGTACCGTCTGACACACAAAGTCTATTACGCTCGTGTATGGGGAAGGGTTGAGCGGCAGGAAGGTGAAATTGATCTCCCTTTAATTTGTGATTGGCCAAATAGACCAAGACAGAAGGTTTGTTACGAACATGGCAAGTCATCTCAAACTCGTTATGAAGTGCTTGCTTATGAAGATCAGACGACCTTGATTCGTCTACTGCCCGTGACAGGTCGCTCGCATCAGTTGCGTGTACACATGATGGAATTAGGGCATCCGATTGTCGGTGACGAGTTTTATGCGTGTGAACAGTCAAAAGCCTTTTCAACGCGTTTGCAGCTGCACTCTGCTGAATTAAGCCTTTATCACCCAGACAGTAATCAAATCACTCACCTTTTTGTACCGTGTGACTTTTACCCTGAGGCGGTAGGTGATGTTCTGCCTGCCATTGAGCGGCCTATCGAACTGCCAGATTATAAATTACTCATCTCCTCGTAGTTCTGACTGAAATAGACCAACCTCATCGAAGTATTTTTTTGCTCCGGGATGAATGGGAGCAAAAGTGGCACTGCCTGTCATTTGCTGCTTTTCAAGAGAGAGCAGTGCAGGGTGGAGCTCTTTTAAGGTTGAAAAGTTACTAAAGAGTGACTTAGTAATGAGATACGCAGTCTCGACGGGCAGATCGGAAGTGGTAACAAGCGTGGCGAGTACGCTGAAGCTATTAATGGATGGCTGATTCGTCTGATAAAGATCAGCAGGAAGGGTTGTATGAGTGTAATAAGGATTGTTTTTCACTATTGCATTAATAGTCTCACCCTCTATTGGAATTAATTTTGTATCACAACCTGACAGTGCTTCTTTGATTGAGGTGTTTGGGTGACCTACTATATAGACAAATGCATCGAGTTTATTATCACATAACGCTTTTGGCCGCTCTTCGACTTTTAGGCCGGATACCAATTGAAAACTCTGTTCACTCCAACCCATGGCATCCATGACCACTTGCATCGTCGCTCTATCACCAGAACCAATACCGCCGATGTTGACTCTTTTTCCTGCTAAATCTTCAAGATGATTGATATTGGCATCACTGCGAGCAACCACACTGAATACCTCATTGTGCAGAGAGAACATGGTCATTAATTGTTTTTTTTGAATCTGTTTGGCGCTATTACTATGTTGAGATTGAGTGTCAGATTGCACAATGGCAAAATCGAGGTCGCCATTTTGTATCGCATTGAGGTTATAAATAGATCCTAATGTCGGTTCAGCGGAACAGCGTATGTGATGCTGTTTTCTATCTTTATTGATTATCTTGCAGATGGCGGTTCCGGTTGGATAATAAACACCTGATATTGAGCCAGTACCAATGGTTATATACTCTTGAGCCTCTATAGTTAGAGTTATTATGAGCAACCAAGTAATCCCACTGCTTTGAACCAGTGCTTTACTATCATGGGCTGACAATCCTTATATGCGATAAATCAATAAAGAATAGACCTATTATTACTTATTTCATTGTTTTTTAATCAACTAATTGTGACTGTTATCCCAATTAATTTTTTGAGGAATATGAATCAGAGAGTAGTAAAAGTGCCGGATTAACAATAATAAAGGATGAGACTCAGGCTCTCATCCTTTATTGATGACTATTTTTTAGACGCTGTAATCAAAGAGATCACAAACAGAATCAAATAATTCTACGGTAGTGACGTTTAATGTTGGGGTAATGAAAATAGTATCATCACCAGCAACAACACCTAATATACCTTCAGATTTACCTAAGGAGTCAAGTAGTCTAGCAATAAGCTGAGCGGCTCCAGGTCCTGTATGAATTACGACAACAGCTTGGTTACGATCGATGTCCATAACTAAGTCACGCAGTGGGCTAGTTGTGGTTGGTACGCCAAGTTCGATAGGAAGACAATAGACCATTTCCATTTTGGCATTTCGTGTTCTTACGGCACCATATTTAGTTAACATCCGCGATATTTTTGACTGATTAATATTGTCAAAGCCTAGAAGCTTAAGGGCATCAACAATTTCACCTTGAGAGCCAAATCGTTCTTCTTTCAGAATAGCTTTAAATGCTTTGATAAGATGGTCATTTTTCTCTGTATTTCGCATATCAATTATTTCTAAGAGAGAGGAGGAACGCGTATTTTCGCATAAATTGGTGAAAAACTTCAAACAAAGTAATAAAAATGATGTCCAAGTCACTATGTTACGGTGTTAACGACCTGCAATTTATGTGCGTTAATTGTAAAATAAGTTACATTCTTTAGTCGTATGTGTATTGAGAGATACGTGTGGCCAGTATAGAATAATAGAATGTAGGCTTCTAAAGCTGATGGTTCTGGATTGAAATTCAGTAATGCTTACGTTAACTTCAGAGAATACTGAATCTTATAAAATTGCTAGAATGAACTTCGAGCGTAAAGGAGAACGAATATGAAAGTTGCTGTGATTGGCGCTGCTGGTGGCATTGGGCAAGCTCTTGCTTTGCTACTGAAAAATAATTTACCAGCAGGATCTGATCTTGCTTTATATGATATCGCACCTGTAACTCCTGGCGTTGCTGTTGATCTTAGCCATATCCCAACACCTGTTTCAATTAAAGGTTATTGTGGTGACGATCCATCTCCAGCACTTGAAGGAGCGGATGTGGTTCTTATTTCTGCGGGTGTTGCTCGTAAACCTGGTATGGATCGTTCAGATCTTTTCAATATCAATGCTGGAATTGTGAAATCTTTGGCTGAGAAAGTTGCGGTGTCTTGTCCACAAGCGTGCATTGGTATTATTACTAACCCTGTAAATACAACGGTTGCTATTGCCGCAGAGGTTCTGAAAAAAGCGGGTGTTTACAATAAACGCAAACTGTTTGGCATCACGACCCTAGACATTATTCGTTCTGAGACATTTGTTGCTGAGCTTAAAAATAAATCAGTCAGTGAAGTGAGTGTTCCTGTTATTGGTGGGCACTCAGGTGTCACTATTCTTCCTCTTCTTTCTCAAGTTAAAGGTGTTGAATTTACAACAGAAGAAGTGGCAGCTCTTACTCCTCGCATTCAAAATGCAGGTACTGAAGTTGTTGAAGCTAAAGCGGGTGGTGGTTCAGCTACGCTGTCTATGGGTCAAGCGGCTTGTCGTTTTGGGCTATCTTTAGTTAAAGCGCTTCAAGGCGAAAAAGGGGTTGTAGAGTGTGCATATGTTGAAGGTGATAGTCCTCATGCGCGTTTCTTTGCTCAACCTATCTTGCTAGGCAAAGATGGCATTGAAGAAGTACAAAGCTATGGTGAGTTGAGCTCTTTCGAGCAAGAAGCTCTAGAGAGCATGCTTGATACGTTAAAAGCGGATATCAAACTTGGCGAAGAGTTCGTTAAGTAGCTTAATAAACAATCAAAATAAGGAAGAGATCATATCTCTTCCTTATTAACTGCTTCGACGCACGGCCATGTGGGCAAGCGCTTTTAAAGCATCTTTATATTCGGACTCAGGAATAATCGCCAATTCAGCAATCGCCTTGTCAGCTTCTTGTTCCGCTTTTTGGGTGGTGTAAGCCAGAGATCCTGCTTGATCCATCGCGGCTAAAATTGGCGTTAATTGATCTAAGCCATTACCTTTTTCGATCGCTTCTCTGATCATCTGCGTTTGTTGCTTATTACCATGCTTCATTGCATGCAGTAGAGGGAGGGTTGGTTTTCCTTCAGCAAGATCATCTCCAACGTTTTTCCCCATTTCATCACCGTCAGCGGCATAATCCATGACATCATCAATAAGTTGAAAAGCCGTGCCTAAGAATTTACCGTAATTCTGCATAGCCGTTTCTATTTCAGGCGTTGAGTTACTCAAAATAGCACCCATTTGGGTCGCAGCTTCAAACAAACGTGCTGTTTTTGAGTAGATGACCTGCAGGTAACTCTCTTCAGTGGTATCTGGGTTATTGCAGTTCATCAATTGCAGAACTTCGCCTTCCGCGATCACATTAACGGAGTTACTCATTAACTCGAGGATCTTCAAGGATCCTAAGCTGGTCATCATTTGAAATGAGCGGGTGTAGATAAAGTCACCTACCAATACACTAGCTGCATTACCAAATGCAGCGTTGGCGGTCTCTTTACCACGTCGCATGTCTGACTCGTCAACCACATCATCGTGCAGTAGTGTCGCGGTATGAATAAATTCAATAAACGCAGCAGCCATGGTGTGTTTCTCCCCATGGTATCCGAGCGCTTTGGCTGACAATACAGCTAACATCGGTCGTAGGCGTTTTCCGCCGCCACTGATAATATAAAAACCAAGTTGATTGATTAATACAACGTCAGAATTAAGTTGAGCGAGTATGGTTTCGTCTACCTTTTTCATATCGTCAGCAGTAAGTGCTTGGATAGTTTTAAAATCCATTATAGGTCCAGCAAGTAAAAGGCCTGAGCAGGCGAGTTAATTTAATTTATTCAACGAATAGTACACCAAAACAGTGCTTACTATACAATTTATGTAGCAGTTAAAGGGCCGTGATTAAATTTGTTTAGGTTTTCGCCATTTTTCTTCACTTTATGCCTTGTCAGCAGGAAATCATTCGCGTAGAATCCACGCCCTATTGATAAGTATAAACGCATCCCCATTCTGTCCCTAGAGGCATTAGGCTATGCGGAAGAAAGCGGAGTAAAACATGTACGCTATTTTCCAAAGTGGTGGTAAACAACACCGTGTAAGTGAAGGTCAAACTCTTCGCTTGGAAAAATTAGACGCTGAAACTGGCGCAGCTGTTGATTTTGACAGTGTTCTTATGATTGCTGACGGTGAAGAAATCACTGTAGGTGCACCTTTAGTTGCTGGCGCGAAAATTACTGCTGAAGTAGTTAAGCACGGTCGTGGCGATAAAGTAAAAATCGTTAAGTTCCGTCGTCGTAAGCATTCTCGTAAGCAAATGGGCCATCGTCAATGGTTCACTGAAGTCAGAATTACTGGCATCAGCGCTTAATTTAAGGAGCATATAAAATGGCACATAAAAAAGCTGGCGGTTCTACTAATAACGGCCGTGATTCAGAAAGCAAACGCCTAGGTGTTAAGCGTTTCGGTGGC
>JAESQY010000115.1 GCA_016764915.1 Aliivibrio sp.
CAAGTGGGCGGTATTGGTATTGCACCAGGGGCTAACTTAAATGATGAGGTGGCTTTTTTTGAACCTACACATGGCACCGCACCCAAATTGGCAGGGTTAGATAAAGTGAATCCGAGTTCCATTATTTTGTGCGCCGAGATGATGCTGCGTCATATTGGCTGGCTAGAGGCGGCAGAATATATTGATAGTGGGATTAAAGGGGCATTCGAGAGCAAAAGCTTAACCTATGATTTTGCTGATAAGGTAGAGGGAGCGAGCTTAGTTAGCTGCTCCCAGTTTGGTGAAATTGTAATCGACAATATGTGAGGCTCGATAAGTGAGCCTCAAGCATATCTAAGCTGTGGAGCTACCACCATCTCTGCTTCATGTTCAGTCAGAGCAATCTTTACGGTGCCAGTTGGGATGTTTAACAGCATCTCAATTCGACGGAACAGTGATTGATAAAACGAAGATTCCATCGCACTGTGCATTTCAGGGGTAAGATGAAAAATGCGATTAATGGCATGATTCGGCTTTTCTGAATGGTTTGACATGGTTGATATGGTTGCAATCATCAAGGTGTCTAATAGTGTGTCAGGGATTTCGCAACAGAACTCATCCAGCACCGCCTCAGTGGTGGTATTGATGGTGTTGATCCACTCATCTGCCTCAAAGTGGGCTTCATCACCGGTTAATAACTCTTTGGTGAATACTCGGCGATACAGCTCTAGCTTCTGTGCTGTACTTGCAGTCCCAGAGATTGACTGCTTCTTTTCGGTCATCATTTTACGATGCTTGCCACCAAATTCTGAGATAATGGTCGACAATACTTCATAAAAACTCTCTGAATCAATTTTCGTTTTTGGTAACAGTTCATCTTCAAAGAAATGCAACAGTGGCGTATCAATAAAGATAGTGTGGCGACGTTTAAAACCTTGGTTTGCGTTAATTTGTGGGGTCATAGTTTTATTCCTTTTCAGATTCTAAATGTTGCTAAAAACGGCGGTGCGTTTTTTCACTGCGCTTTGCCTACCGTTTTAATTTAGAGCGAATCAGAACATAAATGAAATAGTTGTTTTTTATTTTTGTTATTGATTAAATCAATATAGGGGTGTCTGTTAACGATCTGCCACGGTTTTGGAAAAATCTAACAATGCTCGTCGCAGCCATTGATGGGCTTTAGAGTGATGCAGTAAAGGACTCCAGATCATTTTTATCTCTATTGGAACAATCTGAAAGGGTACACGAACGGTGGTGAGCTTCGGTTCGTTTTTATAGAGCATCGCTTGTCGGCGCGGAATGGTGGCGATCAGTTGAGGCTGCGCTTGCAACAAACCACTCATCATATAGTGGCGAGTAAACAAACGTATATTACGGGTTTGGTCTAATTGCCATAACGCTTCATCAACCCAGCCTAATTTGTGCGAACCCGATTTGTTAGAAACCGCTGTTTCCGCACCCCAGCCAGCTCGGTTAATCCAGATGTGCTCAGAGTCTAAGTAAGTCTCTAGATCGGTTTGATTAACGTAGGGGTGTTCAATGTGGGTTAAGCAGCAGAAATTATCACGCCACAATGTACTTTGGTGAAAGGATTTTGGCATTGAAGTAAATCGATTAATGGCCAGATCGATGCTGCCTTTTTCCATATCTTGCAGTTTTACATCACCAGGGGGAAGAATATCAAAATTGATGTTAGGCGCGAGCGACAGCATACTTTGAATAAAAGGGATAAGCAGGGTAGCTTCAATGTAATCGTTGGCCATAATGCGAAATGTTGCTTCACTGGTCTCAAAGGCAAAATCTTTATCGGGTTGTGTGATCTGCTCGGCCATAGTCAACAATGAAACAATGTCCGCTTTGAGAGAGTTGGCTTTGTCGGTTGGCGTCATCCCTTCACCTGTGCGCACCAACAGTGGGTCGTTAAACAGATCGCGTAATCTTTTTAATGCGTTACTCATTGCTGGTTGAGTGAGTGCCAATTTATTCGCCGCTTTGGATACGCTTTTCTCCTCAATAAGCACGTTCAAATAGACTAATAGGTTAAGGTCAACGTTTCTAATATTCATATCATCAATACTCAGAAAAATAATCATCAATTGTTTTTATTTAACTATGGATGATAGCTTGAGTAAATATTAAGAGTGTTTTAGTGTGAGATGAGTAACGCAACCCCTTGATGGAGTATATGCAGTAGTGAGCATTCAACAAAGTGACCAGTTAAAAGCCGTTATCGCCGCAAAACTTGCTCGAGCCATTTTAGCGGGTTTCGACTCGATGTTATCGGAATTTTTATCGATTACCTTAAGTGCTCAATCTAGATTTGAGCGCGCGGCATGGCATGAAGTGCATCAGGCGATGCGTGATAGATTAAAGGTGTATGAAAAAAAAGTAGAGATAGCGAGTCAAACCGCTTATGTAGTTGCTTACCGCGAGATAGATGACATCCAGCTGTGGCATTTAGCCAAAGATGCCTACGCAAATTTGGTGGTTGATCACGAAAATGCTCTGATTGCTCAAACTTTTTTTAACTCAGTATTTGGTTCCATTCGCGGCCACAAAAAGATCCGCGATGTGCATCTGTTTATTCTACAGCAGCAGTACATTCCTCCAAGACGGGATACCAAGGATATTCTCAACTTTATTGACAGTAAATCCGGGTTGATTCCCGCTATCTCTTTGTTGCTTAAGTCGTTTGTGTTCCGCCTGCCTTTTGAAGATATTCAAAGAGATATTGCCTCAATTGACCGAGTGTTGCATAAAATTGACCCGGGAATGCTACAGATTGAGAAGTGTCATATTGAGTATGGTCGCTCGCTGTTTTTTCGTAATAAAGCTGCTTATATTATTGGACGGTTGATTGATGCTGATACCGGCGTCAGCGCGCCATTTGCGATTGCATTGTTAAATAATGAACAGGGTGCACTGTATGTAGACGCCATCGCTGTCGGTGAAGAGCAGCTCAGTATGTTACTGGGTTTTGCACGATCCTACTTTATGGTGGATACCGATCAACCCGTGAGGTATGTCGATTACCTGTGCGATCTGTTGCCTCAAAAAGAGCGCTTTGAATTGTTTAATGCGATCGGTTTTATTAAACATGCCAAGACTGAGTTTTATCGTACAACAGTTGATGCGACAAGGCGGATGCCCAAAGAGGAAAAATACGTCGCTGCTCCAGGGATAAAGGGCATGGTGATGTTGGTATTTACCACGGACTCTTCAGATTATGTCTATAAAGTGATTAAGGATAGAGTGACGCCACCGAAAGAGGTCTCGCGCGAGGACGTGATGCAAAAGTATGATTATGTGAAAAATGCCGACCGCGTGGGCAGATTAGCCGATACTCATGAGTTTCGTTATTTGGGGTTTGATCTATCGCGTTTCTCCACTGAATTGCTTGAGGAAATGAAGCAGCAAGTAGGGGGAAGTATGAGGATATCGGGTAATGCGTTAATTCTGAAGCATGTTTATGTCGAGCGTAAAATGACCCCTTTGAATCTCTATATTAAACAGGCCGATGTCGATCAAATACAGCCTGTAATGGAAGAGTATGGTAATGCGATTAAACAGTTAGCGGCAGCGAATATCTTCCCTGGTGACATGTTGATGAAAAATTTTGGCGTGACACGTTGGGGCAGAGTGATATTTTATGATTATGATGAGATCTGTCCGTTGGTCGATTGTCAGTTTAGATCGATTCCAGAAGCGGAGGATGAGTTGGACGAGATGTCGGCACAACCTTGGTTTGATGTACAAGAGAACGATGTATTTCCGGAACAGTTTTCTGTTTTTTTTGCCGGTCATCGACAAGCGAAACGATGTTTTGAACAGTTACATAGTGATATCTATACAGTGGATTATTGGCGGGGAGTACAGCAACAGATTAACGCCGGAGTGATTGCCGACGTGTTCCCGTATAAGCAGAAGTGGCGTTTATAAGCGCTTTACACTATCTCTGATCACTAAAGTAGGCTCAAGTTGAATCACTCGATTTGATTCCTCTTTGGTTTCAATTCTTTCCAAAAGAGTGTCTACTGCCATCTGGCCTAAACGGTGTTTAGGTTGATGGATAGTAGTTAAAGAGGGGGTGATGAATTTGGCAATTTTCACATCATCATAGCCAACAATAGAGAGATCTTCTGGAACTTGGATACCCTGTTTGTCCGCTTGATTGATGACACCCATTGCCATCATGTCATTACAAATAAACAGCGCTGTTGGTAACTCGACTTGCTGCTGTAGAGCTTGAAAAGCGGTTACTCCACCTTCACAGTCGAAATCGCCTTCCGCAATCCAATCGTGATTAATGGTGAGCCCTGACTCTTCCATCGCCTGAATAAACCCAGAAAGTCTCTGCTGAGCGGGCAGTTTATCTAATGGACCGGTTAAGCAACCTATCTTGGTGTGACCCTGCTCAATTAAGTGTTTTGTCGCAAGATAACCGCCATGATGCGAATTATCTTGTATTTTGTCGCTTGGAAAGCCAATTGGACCCCAATCCATAACGACAGTTGGCACTTGCTGGTGGCGTGCAAACAGATCAAAGGACTCCTCTTTGAAATCACTGCACATCAACAGCAGCCCATCGACTCTTTTTTGTAGCAGAGTATCTAGGTTGGATTTCATCCGTTCTGAGTCACCCTCGGTATTACATAGTATGAGAGTGTATCCTTTTTCATAACAGCGTCGTTCAACCCCTTTGACTACTTCACCAAAAAATGGATTGGTGGAGGTGGTGACCAGCATGCCAAACGTACGGGTGTGATTGAGTTTTAAGCTGCGAGCAAGGGCGGAAGGTGCGTAATTTAGAGATTTAGCAGCGGCGTTGACACGTTCGGTTATCTCGGGGCTGACAAATCGAGACTTATTGAGCACATGGCTGACCGTTGAGGTGGATGCTTTAGCCAGTTTTGCAATATCTTTAATGGTAGCCATGGTTGCCCTTGAAAATTAACGTGCTGTTATTATTATATTATTTGATTGTATCTGCTTCATTCACTATTTTCAAAAATTGTTCAACTTCTTGTAGAGTAGGGATAGAGGTTTGTGCACCCATTCGAGTGACTGAAATCGCTGCAGCGGCATGAGCAAAAATGATGGCTGAATGCAGTTCGTTGCCATTTTGTAGTGCGGTGATAAAAGCACCATTAAAAGTATCACCCGCGGCGGTGGTGTCGGTCGCTTTTACTTTGAAACCTTTGATCTGTTCGCCTTGACCATTTTGACTTAACCAGACTCCTTGGCTACCTAGGGTGATCAATACGGTATGGATTCCTTTTTGATGCAGTGAGATAGCAGCAAGATTTGCAGACTCCATATCAGTCACCGCAATGCCCGTTAACAGTTCCGCTTCTGTTTCATTCGGGGTGATAATATCAATCAGTGAGAGCAATTTATCGGACAGTGGTTGGGCTGGTGCTGGATTAAGAACCACGGTAGTGCCTGCTTGATGGGCAATTAACGCTGCGGATTCGATGGTATCTAGTGGGTTTTCAAGCTGCATCAATAATGTATCAGCGTTACGGATTAAATCGCAGTGAGGCTGTAATTTCTCGGGGGTTAAATGCGCATTTGCTTCGGCTGAGATACAGATGCTATTTTCGCCAGTATCAGTCACTTGAATCATGGCAATACCGGTCGGAGTATTGGTCTCTATCATCACAGCCTGATTATTGATCCCTTCTGCGGCAAAGGTCGATTTTATTTCGATGCCAAAGTGGTCGTCACCAACACAAGCAATAAAAGCAACATCTGCCTTTAAACGCGCAGCAGCAACCGCTTGGTTTGCCCCTTTTCCGCCAGCAATAATCTGGTAACTGTGCCCATGAAGTGTCTCTCCAGGTCGGGGGAAGGAGGAGACTTGCAACACATGATCGGCATTAACACTACCAAGCACGACTAATTTATTCATAGGATATCCATTGGGTTAGATGAAAAGAGCATGTCCGAAAGGGAGACGGACATGCTAAGCTCAAACAGAAAAATGTGCGAGCCTAAGTTATTATTTTGTCACAACTTGAAGTGGAACTGGGATGTACTTCTCTACGGTTTCGCCTTTTAATACTTTAACTGCAGTTGCAACACCCAATGAACCAATCAGTTCTGGCTGCTGTGCGACAGTCGCGCCCAGTAAACCACGCTCTACCGCAGCAAGACCATCATCAGTGCCATCAAAACCAACAATCAGAATATCTTTTCCTGATGCTTGTATTGCGCGAAGTGCACCCAGAGCCATCTCATCATTCTGTGCAAATACTGCCTGTACATTTGGGTTAGCAGCGAGCATGTTTTCCATTACGTTTAGGCCTTTAGCGCGGTCAAAGTCTGCAGGTTGGCTTGAAAGAAGCGTCATAGAGCTGCCGTTGACTGCATTCATGAAACCTTCTCCACGCTCACGTGCCGCAGAGGTTCCTGGAATGCCTTCAAGTTGCATAACCAGTGCTTTAGCGCCAATTTTTTCCAGAATGTATTTACCGGCAGCTTCACCACCAGCAACGTTATCAGAAGCGATGTGACTAATAACGTCACCTCGGCTTGCTCCACGGTCAAGCGTTATAACTGGGATATTTGAACGATTGGCAATACGTATTGCGTTGGAAACGGCATCTGAGTCAGTCGGGTTAATTAAGATGGCTTTTACACCACGGATAGTAAGATCTTCAACGTTCGAAAGCTCTTTGCTTGGATCATTTTGCGAGTCTAATACAATAAGCTTATAACCAAGCTCTTTGGCTTTCGTTTCTGCGCCCTCTTTCATAGAAACAAAGAAGGGATTGTTTAACGTTGATACTACCATCGCTAGTGTATCTTGTGCGACAGCCGCTCCTGCAAAAGAAGCAGATAAAACAGCAGCAGAAAGTAATGTGGTTATCTTTTTCATCTCTATCGTCCTTTAAGTTTTCGTTGCTCAATGTATTAAGAGCATTATTGTTGGTTTGTGTAGGGTTATTTGTTTTTGTTGTCCACTAATACCGCTAATAAAATCACCACAGCTTTGGCAATCATCTGGTAGTAAGAGGAGACATCTAATAAGTTAAGTGCGTTATTTAAAAATCCGATGATCAGCGCGCCAATCAGGGTTCCCATAATGCGACCACGGCCACCAGCTAAACTGGTTCCACCAACAACGACGGCGGCAATAGCATCAAGCTCATAGCCCATACCCGCAGTAGGTTGCGCAGATGAGAGCCTTGATGCGACGATGATGCC
Organism: Aliivibrio sp.; assembly: GCA_016764915.1. Lineage (GTDB taxonomy): Bacteria > Pseudomonadota > Gammaproteobacteria > Enterobacterales > Vibrionaceae > Aliivibrio_A. The sequence continues at coordinate 7,189 of JAESQY010000115.1, forward strand.
AGCAAGAGCGGCTAAAAATCCACAGATGGCGTAGACACCAATTTTGACTTTGTCGACATCAATACCCGATAAGCGTGTTGCTGATTCATTGCCACCTAGTGCGTAAACGTAGCGACCAAAACGGGTGTGATTGAGCATGTACCAAGCGGCAATAAAGACGACAGCCATAATCCAAACTGGGACAGGAATACCCAATAGATACCCCGTTCCGAACCAAGCAAATGCATCTGCAGTGTCGGTAAAGCCGGTAGAGATTGGGCGACCATCGGTGTAAACCATAGTGACACCACGCAACAACGTCATGGTGACTAAAGTCGCAATAAAGGCTTGAACCTTGCCTTTAGCAATAATGACACCGGTTAACCCACCTAATAATGCACCGGCAATGAGAGAGGTTGGCACCGCAATCATCACAGGAACTTCAAGCCCGACCATTGTCGCGGCAAATGCACTACATAGAGCTAAAATTGAACCGACACTAAGATCGATACCTGCTGTTAAGATTACCAACGTCATACCAACCGCAATGATTGCGTTGATTGAGGTTTGGCGCAAAATATTTAAGATGTTGTCGAGAGTAAAAAAGTTAGCGTTTAAAAAGGAGACAACGGTGATCAAAAGAATCAAAGCAATTAGAGACTTTTGATCAATCAACCACTCTTTAGTGAACAATTTTTTACTGGTTAAGGTAGTACTCATGCTGCTTCCTCATTGACTTGTTTACCTACTGCGCAAGCCATTAACTTCTCTTGGTTGGCATCTTTGATGTTAAATTCGCCACTGATGTGACCTTCATGCATTACGATGATTCGGTCACTCATGCCGAGGACCTCGGGCATCTCAGACGAGACAAGGATAATGCTCATCCCCTCTTGCTTAAATTGATTGATAAGCTGATAAATTTCTTTTTTAGCACCAACATCAACCCCACGAGTGGGTTCATCAAGGATCAATATTTTAGGACGAGTCATTAGGCCTTTTGCAATCGCGACTTTTTGTTGATTACCACCGGACAAGTTACCAATAAGCTGTTCTCTACTGGGTGTTTTGATATTAAACAGCTGGATAAAGTCATCAACAGCAAGTGTCTCTGCTGCGCTGTTAATGGTGCCACTCGGATGACTGAACATTTGAAGTGCGCACAGCGACATATTTTCTTTGACTGACAGCCCTAAATCAGGCCATCACCTTTGCGATCCTCAGAAATGTACGCAATGCCATTAGCAAGACCATCTTGTGGGGATACCGGGTTAATGGTTTTGCCATGTATTTTTATCTCACCTGAGTCGCGTGTAAGCGCGCCATAGATAATTCTCATTAACTCAGTGCGCCCAGCCCCCATTAATCCTGATACGCCAAGAATCTCTCCTTTGGTCAGGCTAAAGCTGACATTCTGTACTCCAGAGCCGGAAAGGTTTTTCACTTCAAGGCAGATATCACCATGTTTCACCTCGACTCTCGGGTATTGTTCATCTAATTTTCTACCCACCATCATCTCAATAAGAGTGTCTTCAACCAGTTCTGAAACTGGTTTTTCTGCAATGAATTGACCATCTCGAAGTACGGTGACGTCATCGCAAATTTCAAAAATCTCTTTCAAACGATGGGAGATGTAAACCACTCCGCAGCCTTGGGCTTTTAATTCGTTGATAACCGCAAATAGAGATTGAGTTTCAGTGTCTGTAAGTGCATCAGTCGGCTCATCCATTACAATCACTTTGGATTCAAAAGAGAGCGCTTTGGCAATTTCAACCATCTGCTGTTCGCCAATGCTTAACTCACCCAATAGTTGTTGAGACGAGTGTTTAACATTGAGGCGACGAAGCAGGGCATCGGCATTATCAAATATAGTTGACCAAGCAATGGCACCAAAACGGTTAGTGATCTCACGACCTAAGTAGATATTCTCGGCAATACTTAGCTCAGGGATCAGATTGAGTTCTTGATGAATAATACTGATGCCGGCTTCTTGAGAGTGTTTTGGACCATTGAAAATTGCTGCGCTACCTTGGTAGTTAATAGCTCCCGCATCACGTTGGTAGATGCCCGTCAGCACCTTCATCAAGGTGGATTTTCCAGCGCCATTTTCACCGACTAGAGCCATCACTTTACCCGAATAAACGTTTAGACAGGCACGATTTAATGCCTTAACGCCGGGAAAGGATTTCTCAATATCTTTTAACTGTAAAATGGGTTGATTCATAAGGAGCCTCAACTGTTAAAAAACCACGCCGGCTTGGAATATCACGTTAGCGTAAGGAGTGAACTCCCCAGTGCGTACGACTACTTTGCTGTTTGCTGTCATCGGCTTAAAGTGTTCATGGCTGAGATAGGTGATGGTGATCTCTTTGTTGGTCAACGACTCTTGGTAACAAAGCTCATTGATCAATACTTGATGTAGTTCCGGGCTCACTTTAGAAAATTCTTCAGCAATAACAATGCCTTCTATTTGCATTTCAGATAATACGGCTTTAACGGTATCAATAAATGATGGAATACCGGGAACCAATGCGAGATCAATACGCGTGGTTTCATCAGGAATGGGTAACCCTGCATCACAGATAGTTAACTCGTCTTTGTGACCCAATTTGGCTATCACATAGGAGAGTTCAGAATTTAATAGAGCACTTTTTTTCATAACTGGACCTTAGCGTCGTAACAAGGTGCCTACCGTGGCTAATTTTCCATTTGTATCGATAAATTCTCATCGAAACGTTTCGATGAGAATTTAGACCCGTTCAAATGAGATTGCACACCTAATGGGCGGAAAGTGTGAAACAGCTCAAATTAATATTATTTAAAAGGGTTAATAGGTGATGGAACACGCAGAATAAACAGTACAGGTCATAAATAAACGCACAATTCAGGTTTTTGTGCTGTCGGGTTATTTTACAAAATAGAAGGTTCGTTTAAATTGAATGTAATTAAATTTATTTAAATCATGCGATTACAAATCTGGCTTGAAGATTGCTATGTATTTAGCGTAACTCTGTTTTTACATATATCACACTATAAAACTATGTATTGAGGTAATGAAATGAAACAAATAACTGCTTTGATCTTTGCTGCTTTTTTTACATTTTCAACCAGTGCTATGGAAATTAAAGGAGAGTTCTCTGGCACAATTAGCACTTTTCTTCCAAGCTCTTTTTCGCTTGATGAAAAGGTCACTGGCAATGTTTTTATTGACCTTGATTTGGCGCCGGCTCTTAACGTGACGCCTGGTTCTATGTCGATGTCTTCCAGCCGTGTTAACTGGATTGATATGGACATCAATATTGGTGGTGACGTATTTGAATTTACATTAGACCCAAGTGAATACTTTCGCGATTCAATCACGCTTAATACCCCACTGTTTTCTTGGATGGAGCAGAGCCTTGTTATTGTCACTAGTGGAGGGGAATTTTTGAAAAAAAATGAATGGGCATCATTATTCTTAGTTAATTTGGACGATTATATTTTTGGACCTGATGGAATGAGCTGTACCGATGATTGTGGTTTAGGTGGGTTTTATCAAGGGTTGTCTTTTGCATCATTTGACATCAATAGTTTCTCTTTAGGTCTTGTTAATCCAATTCCTGAGCCAAGCACATTGTTGTTGTTTGCCTTTGGCCTACTAGGGTTGAGGCGCGTTCGTTTTTAATGATTCATATTGTTACTGGTCATCTTTGGACGATGGTTTGTTTTTCTTAAACAAGCTATCCATAAGATCCATTGGCATAGGAAACAGTATGGTGGAATTTTTCTCTCCAGCAATTTCAGTGAGTGTTTGTAGATAGCGCAATAAGATGGCGTTGGGTTCCATTGCCAACTTGTTTGCTGCTGCCACCAATTTTTCTGACGCTTCCAGCTCACCAGATGCATGAATGATTTTAGCTCGACGCGTTCTTTCCGCTTCTGCTTGCCTGGCAATTGCTCTGATCATGGTCTCATTGATGTCGATGTGTTTAATCTCTACATTAGATACTTTTATTCCCCAGCCGTCAGTTCTTGCATCTAATATAGCTTGGATATCAGTATTTAACATATCGCGATTGGTCAACATTTCATCAAGCTCATGCTGACCTAAAACCGATCTAAGTGTGGTTTGTGCCAGTTGGGAAGTGGCTTGCAGATAATTTTCTACATTAATGATGGCTATTTGAGGATCGACTACTCGAAAATAGATGACCGCATTGACCTTGACTGACACATTATCTCGACTGATCACATCTTGGCTTGGTACATCCATAACAACGGTTCGAAGATCAACCCGAACCATCTGTTGAATCACGGGGATAATAACGATTAACCCAGGGCCTTTCACTTTTTCAAATCTGCCCAAGAAGAAGATCACGCCTCTTTCATATTCTCGCAATACATGAAATAGACTAAAAGCAATGAAGGCAATCAAAACAACGAGAATGATGGGAGTGAGCATGCCACTACCTAATAATAACTCCATCATGATTTTTACTCCTCAGATTTTTTGACAAATAAAGTCAGAGCATCGATGGCATAAATCACCACGGTGTCTCCCTTATGCAGTGGCTCACTGCTGGTAGAATCGCTGTAGACTGCGGCCCACCGTTCACCTCTTACATGCACAAAACCCTGATCCGAAAAAGAGGTCATTACTGTGGCTTCACTGCCAATCAGCGCATCTAACCCGCTGACAATACGTTTGTTTTTTAACCTTAGTAACGTTCTTAAGACCAATATAATAAAAACGGCGGACATCAAAGTAATGCTGTAGACCAAGGTTAGCGAAATCGTAAATTCAGGTAGGTCACTGTCAATCAAAAATACGGAACCGAGGGTGAATGCGATCATACCGCCAATACCAAACAGACCAAAACTGGGCATTAATGATTCAGCAATAAGAAGTGCCAAACCGACAAACAAAAGACCAAGGCCTACATAATTTACAGGCAGCAGTTGAAATGCGTATAAGGCTATCAATAGTGAGATAGCACCTGTTATCCCGGCAACACCAAAACCGGGGCTATAAAATTCAAGCAACAGTCCGTAAATGCCAATCAGCATTAGAATATAAGCAATATTTGGATCCGTAATGGTGGCGATAAATTGGTTTCGCCAATCTGGAAGCCTTTGTTCTAATACCGACCCAGTTAGGTCCATTGCATACTGCTGCTTATTAACCTCCAGTATTTGACCATCAGTCAGCTCTATCAGCGATTCTGGGCTTTCTGCGATTAGATTTATTACATTCATCTTAAGTGCTTCTATCGAAGAGAGAGTTGCGGCCTCTATTACTGCTTTTTCAGCCCACTCGACGTTTCTTCCTCTTAGCTGTGCTAACGATCGTATGTACGCTATCGAGTCATTAAGAACCTTTTTTTCCATGGCGGTTGGCTCTTTCGATTGCTCTTCTTGACCCTTACCTGCTTTTGGCGCACCACCAATCATGACCGGAGTGGCTGCCCCAAGAGTAGTTGCAGAGGACATGGCAGCAATATGACAAGCATACAATATATAAGTCCCAGCACTTGCAGCGCGAGCACCTTGCGGATAAACAAGACATAAAACGGGTATGTTTGACGCGAGAATATGTTGGTTGATGTCACGTAAGCTTGAGCTTAGTCCTCCAGGGGTATCAAGGGTAATAATGATTGCTGGAGAGTTCAGTTGCTGATTGGCACGAAGGATTTCTTTAGTCACATAATCACTCACAGCAGGACCAATAGCACCACTGATAGTTAATACTGGAACCGTCTTAGTTGCGATAGACTTAGGTTCAACGCTTTCAGCAAAAGACGGATTTAGTAACCCCAAGAGAGCACTTAGGATCATTACAACCACCCAACGAGACATTTGTTTTTTCCATAACGAGTAACTATAAAAGTGTAGTTTACAATGACGATCTTGACTAACACAGTGGTAGACCTATCCTTTATTAGGATTAATTTATAAAGGCAGCAATGATGAATGTTCCTACCATCACTCAAAATGTCAGTGAGCTTATTGGCAACACAGATTTAGTCAGAATCAATAGTATCTCAGACATAACAGGTTGCGAGATTTTGCTAAAATGTGAGCAACAAAATCCAGGGGGGTCCATTAAAGATAGAGCGGCACTCCAACTCATCACCGATGCGATTGAAAGCGGTAAGCTTAAATCAGGGATGACGATTATTGAAGGAACCGCAGGTAACACCGGAATAGGATTAGCGTTGGTGGCTAAGTCCTTTGGTTATGACATGTTGGTGGTGATGCCAAAAGGACAAGCCCAAGAGAAAGAGCGGATGATCACCCTGTATGGTGCGGAATTAATGTTGGTTGAGCCCTGTCCTTTTGCAAATCCTGAGCACTTTTATCATGTCGCAAAACGACTCGGATTAGAACATGACAATTATTGGTGGGCAGATCAATTTGAAAATTTAAGTAACTACAAAGCACACTATTTACACACTGGTTCTGAAATATGGCAACAGACTAAAGGAAAAATTGATGCGTTAGTTTCTGTTGCTGGGACAGGGGGGACCATCGCTGGTAATTCTCGTTATTTGTCGGAGAAAAACCCGCAACTAAAAACCTGGTTAGTTGACCCGGATGGCTCTGGTATTTATGCTTATTTGAAAGACGGACACTATAAGTCGATGGGAAGTTCGATGACAGAAGGAATAGGTATAATGAGGTCGGTAGACAATTTTAAACAAGCAAAAATTGACCATGCAATAACACTACCAGACCAAGACTTGGTCACTATTTCACGTCATATTAGCAAGCATGACGGTATTCTATTGGGAAGCAGCTCTGCTTTAAACGTTGCTGGTGCATTCTATGCTGCAGCGAAAATGGGCCGTGGAAAAACCGTTGTGACATTTTGCTGTGATCTTGCTGAACGTTCATACTCTAAACTGTATAACCCCGATTTTCTGAATGAACGTAACTTGCATCTGGAGGGAGAAAGTTTGCAAGATATGTTTGCTCGATATCAAGCAGATAACCCTAATAACGTCGTTAATGTTCGTCTTTGAAGCGAGCGATAATACCGTTGACTGTTATGTGAACGGTATTATTACCATTGTTATTACTTGATATTCACGTGCTGAGAATAACGCTCTAATCCCTGCTCTAAATCTGCAATTAACTCATCTACGTTCTCTAAACCGATATGGACGCGAATCAATGTGCCGCTAAAGTTAGGGTTGGATACGGTTCTTAAGCTGTTAAAGCTTCTCGGCTCATTGGCCAGGATCAGACTTTCAAAACCGCCCCAAGAGAACCCCATGCTGAAGTGCTTCATACCATCTAGGAGTGCAGTCGTTGCCGAAGTATCACTCTGTTTAAGTACGAATGAAAACAGGCCATTACACCCTTTAAAATCGCGTTGATAAAATTCGTGACCGGGACAACTTGGTAAGGCCGGGTGGCGAACATGATCAACGAGAGGGTGCTGCGCTAACCAGTTAGCGACTTTTAGACTGCTCTCTTGGTGTTGCTTTAAGCGAACGCCCATCGTGCGTAATCCGCGCATCGCAAGATAGACATCATCGGGAGAAACACACTGGCCCATTAGGTAACTCTGCTCTTGTAATTGATCCCAGCAGCGTTCATTGGCAACGGCGGTTCCGAGCATCACATCTGAGTGACCGACAATGTATTTAGTTGCCGCTTGGATGGAGATATCGACATCAAAATCAAACGGTGAAAAGTTAACACCCGCCGCCCACGTATTGTCGAGCATCACTACAATGTCCTGCTCATGCGCAATGCGAGCTAGGGTAGGAACATCTTGTACTTCCATAGTAATTGAGCACGGTGATTCAGTGAAAAGAATGGTGGTATTGGGCTGAATAAGCTCTCTAATGCCTTCGCCGATGCTTGGGTCGTAATAGGTGGTTTCAACGCCCATTTTTTTTAATATCACATCACAAAAATCACGAGTAGGTTCATAACATGCATCCACCATTAAAATATGATCGCCTGTTTTGACGAAAGAGAGAATCGCGTTACTGATTGCTGCTGTTCCGCATGGGTAAAGTGCGCAACCTGCTCCGCCTTCAACCTCCACCATGGCATCTTGAAAAGCAAAATGGGTTTGGGTACCGCGACGACCATAAAAAAGTGTTTTGCCTTTACGTTCAATGGCGGCGGCATTTTTCTCTTTAACACTATTAAACACGACGGTAGAAGCGCGTTGAACGGACGGGTTTACAACACCATTGGTCCATTTTTTGTCTCTGCCAGCGGTAACCAATGTAGTTTCTAACTGCTGTTTGGTGTTTTTGCTCATCAATTCATCCCTATGATATTTATAGTCTACCTATATTCATATAAACCATGCGCTGAAGGCTAAGGCAAGACAGAATCGAAAAAAAACAGTAAATGCTGAATAAAAGAGGTTTTTAGTTGCTAGAATATCGGTAAATTATCCAATTAGGTTATGAATCATGTTGAAAGAGCAGTTTGAAGAGTTAGTGCAGTCGTTAGTTAAACTGGAAAATTTACCACAAGTATTAGACGCGCTGAAAGCATCTGACGATCAAGAGGTCGTAGATGCGGCTCAATCACTGGCTGGGCAGTTCAGCTTGGCAGAAGTGGAAGGAGAGAAGCGTATATATCACGTGACGACGCAACACTCAGAAGAGAATGGTTCGAGTGAAGAGTTTGCTGAGTGGATCATGAGTGAAGGCGATGATGTCATTAAATTTGTTGCTTGGTTTTTCTACGTTATGTTTGATATCAAAGATAAAGAGAGTTACAAGGCGGCAGGCAAAACCTATAACCAGCCTAAGAAGAAGTAAAAGAATGCAATCAGCCTAAGACATTGACTTAGGCTTTTTTGTTGCTTTAAAGCAGTGGACTGAACATATAGAAAAGCCGCTCAACAAACCGTTTCATAATCGAGCGTTTTTGCCACTCTTTGTAACAAACCAGTGTAGATTGATTGATATAATCTTGCAGTACCCAGTTGAGCTCTTGAGTAAATTCCAGATCATCAATCGCCAGAGTGAGCTCAAAATTAAGCCATAAACTTCTCATGTCCAAATTAACGGTACCGATCAGACAAAATTGCTCATCAATAACCACTGATTTGGTGTGCAGTAATCCCCCAGTAAAACGATAAATATTCACTCCCGCCTCAAGTAAATCACTAAAAAACGAGCGAGAAGCCCAATCGACCATGATGGAATCATTTTTAGCAGGAATGATCAGATCAACCTTAATACCACGGTAAGCGGTCATTTTGATGGTTTGCAACAGGTGTTCGCTGGGCACAAAATAAGGAGTGGTAATACGAACACTCTTTTTCGCTTGATTAAATGCGGTGATAAGGGTCTGTTGAATGATATCTTCTGGCATCCCTGGTCCCGATGGAATGACCTGTACTGAGCTTAATATTTCCTCAGAATTATCAATCGCACAAAAAGGGAGTTGAGTGATATTTCTATTACCAGTCTCCACTTCCCAGTCCCAAGAGTGAATGGTGTCTAAAACGGCGGCAGTTGGCCCGGTGACGCGAACCATCACATCCACCCATTCGCCAACGCCTGCACTCTGTTTGAAGTGTTTAGGATCGACTAGGTTCATCGATCCAGTGTAGGCAATGTCGTTATCAATAATGACTATTTTTCTATGTTGACGAAGATCCAATCTTCTGAAGAACATCCTAAAGGGGGATACCGCCAGCCCTTCAATTAATTCAACACCCGCTTTTCGTAACATATCAGGCCAATGACTTTTGAAAAAACGCATACTGCCAGCGGAGTCCAGTTGTACTTTTACCTCGACACCTCGTTTGGCTGCTTTAATCAGGGCTGTGCCTACCGAATCGGCTAAACCGCCCGGGTGCCAAATATAAAACTCCAAATGGACAAAGTGTTGCGCATTAGTAATATCGTCAACAATTGAGCGCAAAATCCCATGCGGTGAATTTTGCAACGAGAGGGTATCACCGCACAAGGCTGGAATATGTGAACGATTTAAACAGAGATCATGAATAGGGGTTAAGTGGGATGAGATGTGCTGAGGTTGATGCGCTGGGCAGTCATGCAGTCGATTAAACCAGGATTCATAAGGTTCAAACATCTCTTTGGCTCGGGCGGCTCTCTTTTTCCCTAAATTGAGTTCACCAAACAGAAAATAGAAAACAACACCAACAATAGGAAGAATGTAGATGACCAATAACCAGGCCAAAGATACTCCAACAGCGCGACGCTTAAACACCACCCTTAAGGTAACACCCACGACCATGACCCAGTAGGCAAGCAGCGCTGCAAATGCAAAAGCTTGATAGAGTTTATCCATATTGTGTATTGAGGACCTATTGGTGAGAAAGAAGTGATGACCAAGCAATAATATTATCTTTATTAGGCAGATTAGCTACTTTTATCGAGTATAAATAGTCAGTTGCCATCCGTAAACATTATGGAACTATTGGGCGCAAAGGACTTTATATGATTGCAGTAGTATTAATAAAATTTATTTATCATTTATTCCCCTCGTTATCACGAAAAATATGAATTTAGATGTACATGTATTGATGTTTATTATTATCATCATGTTAATAAGTTGTTTCTTTGGATGTTAAGCTATCGGGCATGAAGCGTAATTTTTTATCTGTTTTTGATTTCATGTATTGGTTGGCTGTTAAAGAGTTTTAAAAGGATGATAGCTATGCGGTTGAATTTTAAATTTAAAATGAATTTACAAAAAAAATTATACGCTTCTTTTTCTGTAATAATTGTTTTGATGAGTTTGACAGTATTAACTAGCTGGTGGATTTTGAATCAGACATTGGTACTTGCAGAAAAAATTGAACATAAAAATGTGCCAAGTACCGTGTTGTATCTGAGTTTGATTGATAAACAGGGTGACATGATGCTCAACATCTACAAATTTCTATCCGGAGGTTTGGAAGAGGGGGGTGCAGAGCAAAAAGAGAACTTTCAACAAAACTATAAAGAGTTTACCGCTACTTTAGACGCGTTAATTCCGCTTGAGTCAGATAACGCCGTCGACAAACAGCGTATGAATCTAATTAAAGCCACGGTGACTGAGTTTTATGACTTAGTCGATCTTGATGTATTTAGCTTGATTGAAGATGGAAAGTACTATGTAGATGATATTCCATATGCCTATGAGAGTCTGGAATATATCGAAGAGAGTCTGCTCAACGTTTTAGAAAAAGAGTTAAATGAAGCGGCGGCCGAAGAAGTAGAAGGGGCAACATTAGCTTTAACACACCTGCACGACAAACTGACCATGTTGAAAAAAACCCTAATAGGTTTAACCATTGCGGCGTCAATTTTAAGCTTGTTGATTGCTTATCGTCTATCTAGCACCATCACTCGCCGAGTCTCTGCAGTGGCTAACTTGGCAGAAAAAGTAGCCAGTGGCGATCTCTCATCTAAACTGATAGAAGATAAAAGCAGTGATGAATTGGCGGCACTTTCTGTGTCAATTAATACTATGCAGACGTCGTTGCAAACCTTATTGTCTTCCATTTCTGCGGTGAGTGATGAAGTGAAAGAAGTGACAGTAGAGTTGGATAATTCGACTGAAAAAATGCTGGAAGGGGCGCAGCAACAAGCATCTAAAGCGAGCATGATTGCTACAGCATCAGAAGAGTTAACGCTCACTATTAATGAAGTAGCGCAGCAGAGTGTTTTAACCTCAGATACCGCTCAGGAAGCAGGGAAATCTGCTCAAGAGGGCGGCATGGTAATCAATGAGATGGTGACCAGCACACAAGAAGTCTCTCAGCAAATGAACAGCATGTCCGATAACATGCAGAAGTTAGATCAACGCAGTGATGAAATTGGTAGTGTTATTAAAGTGATAGGCAGCATTGCAGACCAAACGAACCTGCTTGCTTTGAATGCAGCCATAGAAGCGGCAAGAGCTGGAGAGTATGGTCGAGGCTTTGCGGTTGTGGCGGATGAAGTGCGCGCACTGGCGGCAAGAACCAGTAATGCAACCAAGGAGGTGACGGATTTGGTTAACGCCATTCAAACCGGAACCTCAGATGTCATGGCCCAATCGCAAGCCAGTGCATCGTTAGTACAAGATGGCGTTTTATTAAGTGAGAATGCGGGTACTGCGCTGCAAGAGATTGTGTCAAGCTCAACCACCGTACAATCCATGATTCAGACTATTGCAACGGCGACCGAAGAGCAAACGGCTGTGACCAAAGAGATCGCCCAAGATATCGCTATTATCAACGATATTGCAGCGCACTCAGTGACATTAACGGAAGCCAGTTCAGAGCGGATTCATGATCTCAGAGACAAAGTGACACAGCTTGAAGCTCTGTTAGCCAAGTTTACTTTAGCCTAGAGAATTAAAGTCATCACCACTTCTGTTTTTGCCATAGAGTAGCTATACTCTGCGGAAAATACAGGAGCCTACATGTTTGACATCCTTCACCAAAATTCCGATTTTATCGTAATCAATAAACATCCTAATATCAGTGTGCATAAAGATGATGGAGATACCTCTCTGCTACTTGAGTTGGCAAAAGAGAGCGGCGATAAACAGCTCTACTTGGTCCATCGTTTGGATAAAATGACTTCTGGTATATTGTTGATTGCCCGTCACCAGTTGGCCGCCAGTGAGTTGTCTCAAGCGTTTGCTAATCGTACTGTGCAGAAGTTCTATCTTGCTATTGGTGTCAAAAAGCCAAAGAAAAAACAGGGTGCGGTTATTGGTGACATGCAGCGATCACGTCGCGCCTCTTGGAAACTACTAAACAGTAAAGAGAACCCTGCGGTGACTCAGTTTTTCTCTCTACCTGCGGGCACCTCATCCGATGATGGTAAAGCGCAACGATTTTTTTTATGCAAACCTCACACGGGTAAAACGCATCAAATTCGAGTGGCATTAAAAAGTGTGGGTTCGGCAATTTTAGGCGACCCAATTTATGGTGATCAGAGTAAAGCCGACAGAGGATATTTACACGCTTATCAGATTTCATTTGAATATCAAGGAGAGAGGCATACTTTCCAATGCCTCCCTAAACATGGTACTCAATGGATGAGAGATGAGATACAACAGGCACTTGAGCTGTGGCATAAACCAGCAACACTGTCTTGGCCAGCCCTTTAATCAACCGATAGAGAATACAGAAACCGATGGATACAACGAAAAACAGAGAGGGTGATGGCCAAGTGATGTTAGTACAATCACTGCCACAATTTTTTGAGCTTTTGAACCTCTCATTTGAGCAACTTCCCGATGATCTGCGCCGTCTATTCCATGGTCGTGGCTGCTGCTTTCCAGGTTTAGAACAGTTAACCGCTGATTGGTTACAGGGGCAGTTACTGATCGGATTATTTAAAGAGCCCAGTGATGAGTTTTTGCAGCAGTTGATTGAGGGGTTGCGTACCTTTGCTACGACTTCGTTATGGCAAGAATCAAAGGGGTTATCGATTGTTATTCAGCATCGAGCGCGCGAACGTTCACCGATTGAAGTTGTTATCGGTGAGTTCAATGATTTTTCTGTGGCGCAAGAGAGCGGACTGAAATATCAGTTAGAACTTGGCAAAAATCAAAACATGGGGCTGTTTTTAGATATGCGCTATGGTCGCCAATGGGTTGAACAGCATAGCGCAGGGAAAAGGGTATTAAACCTGTTTGCTTATACCTGCGGCTTCTCTGTCGCGGCTATCGCAGGGGGAGCGGAGCATGTTGTGAATCTTGATATGGCCAAATCAGTATTAAGCCGTGGCCGCGATAACCATCGTTTGAATGGACATGATTTGAGTAAAGTCACGTTTTTAGGTCATGAACTTTTTAAATCGTGGGGAAAGGTAAAAAAACTGGGTCAGTACGATCTGATTATTATCGATCCACCCTCCTTTCAAAAAGGCAGTTTTGCATTAACTAAAGATTATCAAAAGATTCTACGTCGCCTGCCAGACTTATTATCTGAAAACGGTGAAGTATTAGCCTGTGTTAACTCTCCAGAAGTATCGAGTGACTTTTTAATCGATGGAATGGCAGCAGAAGCACCAGCATTAAGATTCATAGAGAGACTAGAAAACCCGCCAGAATTTCAAGAAGTCGACTCTGATAAAGGATTAAAGGTTATGCGGTTTACTTATTAATTGTTTAAAAAAGGGCTCTAAAACCCTTTTGTTACACAGGTTTGTTCGGTAATTTGATGGTCAACTTTCAGCTGACCACGATTACTTCGAACAATGATTCTGTAGCTAATCCCTTGGCTTAATAACGGTCTAATCTCTTGGTCATTGCAATAGGTATTTTCGCTAGTATCCACCAATTTTTGCAGTGAAATTTTACCTTCATTCGCTTCTAAAAAATGAAGCTCAACCGTGCTGTGTTTGGCTTTTGCTTGAATCATAGTAATGGCACCCATCTCGATAGGTAAATCACTGGCTAAAATACCAGCGCGGTATTTTGCTAATCCCTCAAGTTGTTGACGCTTTTCTGTTTCAGCGGAGGCACAACCGACCAACATCGATATCAGTGATGAAATTAGAATCGTTTTTTTGAACACTAAGGGAGTACCTTTTTAAAGGGTTTTACTGTGACGTTTGCATACACACCAGCAGCAATATAAGGGTCGGCATCGGCCCACGTTTGAGCATCTTGCAGGGAGTTAAATTCAGCAATGACGGTTGAGCCCGTAAAGCCCGCTTCACCTGGATTCTCCGAATCGATAGCTGGCATTGGCCCTGCAACCAGAAGGCGACCTTGATCTTTCAGTTCATTAAGTCGAGCAAGGTGGTGCTCGCGTACGCTCATTCTTTTTTCTAAACTGTTTTCAACATCTTGCGAAAAAATCACATACCACATAAATTCAAGTTCCTTCTTTAAGCTGTTTATATAACGTTGATGTATTCGAGTTTTATATCATACAAAAAAGCCCGAGTCGTTAACTAGGGCTTTTTTACATTATTGCGCACAAATCGTTATTAATCTTATTTAATAACGGTTCTTGGTCTGCCTTCGCCATTGATAGCAACATAGTTAAACGTTGCTTCACAGACTTGGAAGCGATCACGTACGCCATCTTCTTTGATGGGTTTTACCCAAACTTCTAAATTAATAGACATAGAAGTACGGCCTATTTTTGTGCACTCCCCATAACAGCAAACTACATCCCCTACTTTAACGGGTTTTTTAAAAGCAATGCTTGAAACAGACACCGTTACGATACGACCACCTGATATCTCTTTGGCCAGAATTCCACCAGCCAAATCGAGTTGAGACATGATCCAGCCGCCGAAAATATCGCCATTTGCATTACAATCGCTAGGCATTGAAAGAGTGCGTGTTAAAAGTTGACCGTTTGGTATATCTGACATTTTGATTACTGCTTTAAAGTTAATGTGCTAATTTTAATTATATTAGAAAGTTCATTTTTGTCACAATCGCGGTTAGTCAGAATCATGATTCTGTTCAGCACTCTCTTTTGGCATTTTTTTAAAAATATAAACACCAGTGAGGAGGGTATAAGCGAACGTTAAACCTAACAGCCCAAACACTTTAAAGTTAACCCACACATCCAGCGGCATGCTGAATGCGACATAGACATTGAGGATGGCACAGACGATAAAAAAGAGTACCCAAGCTAGGTTAACTCGATTCCAAACCGAATCAGGCAGAGTGACCTCTTTGCCGAGCATACTTTTAATCAACGGCTTTTTCATAAATTGACTGACAAGCAGGCCGACTGCAAACAGCGAATAGATAAAGGTGACTTTCCATTTGATGAAATTATCATCATGGAAGAACAGAGTCATACCACCAAATACAGCGACCATAATAAAGGTAACCAGCTGAATTTTTTCTACTTTTTTATATATAAAGTAGCTGAGTACGATCTGAATTGCAGTCGCGGCGATGAGTGCGGCAGTACCAACATAGATGTCATACATTTTGTATAGAGCAAAGAATATGATCAGTGGAATAAAATCTAGAATCTGTTTCATGAATACTAATAATTTAGAAAAAGTTGGTAGCAGTTTAACTAAATCTAGCTGGCGGGTAAACGCTACAATAACTTTCGTTACAAAAAGAGTAATTTGAGCAAAAAAACCAACACCATTTATAGGTGTTGGTTTATGAAAGGTAGGGCGCTGCTACTTGATGGTAGCTGCTTTCATATTGCGTACAAAGTCAGCTAAACCATTCAACATCTTAGGTTGATCTTCTAGGTGAGTTTCAATGATTTTCACCACGGCTGAACCTGAAATGGCACCAGCAGCACCAGCGTCAATGGCCTCTTTGACTTGTGAAGGTTCAGAAATACCGAAACCAAGAAGAGAAGGGGCAGCATCATATTTATTAAGGCGTTCAAGGAGTTGGCTAACAGGCATGCTCGCTTTAGTCTCAGTACCAGTAACACCAGCACGAGATAATAAGTAAGTGTATCCGCTACCCAATCTTGAAACATCGGCTAAAGTCTTATCGTCACCATTTGGCGGTGCGATAAAAATTTGGTGCAGACCGTGTTTTTTGGCGGCTTGATTAAATTCAGCACTCTCGCCTGTAGGAACGTCGGCAATTAAGATTGAATCAACGCCCGCTTTTTGACATTTTGCGTAGAAGTTATCAATACCATTAGAGAAGACTAAGTTTGCATACAAAAGGAGTCCAATAGGGATATCAGGGTATTTTGCACGAATCTTGGTCAGTAATTCAAAGCAGCCATCGGGGGTCGCGCCTGAATCGAGAGCGCGAATATTAGCACCTTGAATTGTCGGGCCATCTGCTAATGGATCAGAGAATGGAATACCAAGCTCTAATGCGTCAGCGCCAGCTTCAATCAACGTTTCCATAATGGCTAATGATTGCTCAGGGTTTGGATCGCCAATAGTAACGAATGGGACAAAAGCACCTTGCTGTTGCTCATTGAGTTTTTGAAACAGTGTTTGATAGCGATCCATTATATCACTCCTTTTTCGTTCAGGATGTCATGAACAGTGAAAATGTCTTTGTCGCCACGGCCAGATAGGTTAACGACGAGCAGCTGTTCTTTGTCTGGGTTCTGTTCTGCCATTTTCAGTGCGTGCGCAAGCGCATGAGCAGATTCAAGGGCTGGAATTATCCCCTCTTTACGAGCAAGAATTTGGAACGCTTCTAGCGCTTCGTCATCGGTAACTGAGTCATATTCAGCTCTTCCAGTGGCGGCTAAATGGGCGTGTTGCGGACCCACTGATGGGAAATCAAGCCCAGCAGATACCGAGTATGACTCTTGAACTTGACCTTCCGTATCCTGCATCAATGGTGCTTTCATGCCGAAGAAAATGCCAGGTCTACCATGTTTAAGTGGTGCGCCGTGCATATCAGTATCGATGCCCTTGCCCGCAGGCTCTATGCCAATAAGGTCAACACTTAACTCATCGATGAAATCAGCAAAGATGCCAATTGCGTTTGAACCACCGCCCACACAAGCAATGATGGCATCTGGTAAGCGACCTTCACGCGCTAAAATCTGCATTTTTGTCTCTTCACCAATAATACGTTGAAACTCACGAACGATGGTTGGGAAGGGGTGAGGACCAGCTGCAGTGCCTAATAGGTAGTGCGCGGTTTCGTAAGTTGCCGACCAGTCACGCATCGCTTCATTGCAGGCATCTTTTAAGGTAGAAGAGCCAGAGTGCACGGGAATAACCTCTGCGCCCATTAATTTCATGCGGAAAACGTTAGGGCTTTGACGCTCCATATCTTTAGCACCCATGTAAACGCGGCACTTTAGGTTAAGTAGAGCACAAGCTAGTGCAGTCGCAACGCCGTGTTGTCCCGCACCTGTTTCTGCGATGATCTCTGTTTTTCCCATGCGTTTAGCTAATAAAGCTTGGCCAATCACTTGGTTGGTTTTGTGAGCACCACCGTGCAGTAAGTCTTCACGCTTAAGGTAAAGTTTCGTTTTTGTCCCTTTAGTGAGGTTTTGGCACAGAGTTAATGCGGTTGGTCGGCCCGCGTACTCTTGCAGTAGAGACATGAACTCTGCACGAAACTCTGGGTCTTCTTGCGCGTCAATAAATGCTTGCTCGAGTTGATCTAGCGCAGGCACTAATATCTGTGGTACAAATTGCCCACCGAACTCTCCGAAATATGCGTCTAACTTTGGCATGATAATTCCTTAATAGTTTCTAAGCGCTGTGAAAGCGGCCTGTAATTTTTTAATGTCCTTTTTACCCGGTGCAGATTCTACGCCCGAGTTGAAATCGAGCCCAAGGCAACCCAGCTGGCTTGCTTGTTGAGCATTGTCAGGGGTAAGTCCACCTGCCAACATGATATTTTTTTCGTTATTGAGTAGATCGGAGATAACTCGCCAATCGAATGTTTTTCCTGTGCCGCCGGATTGACTGCCAACTTTGGCATCTAAGAGGTGACGGTCGATATTGTGACTATCCAGCTTAGGAATAATAGAAGGATCACTGCTAGAAACGCCGTGAGCATTCCAAATAGCGCATTGCTCTGGCAGTGCTTGGCGTAGTTGCTCAATATAGCGGTGATCTTCATCGCCATGCAGTTGCACAGCAGTGAGTTTTAGGGTGTTAGCAGTGGCAACAACGTGCTCAATAGCGTGATTTTGGAATACGCCGACATAGTGAAGAGGTGCGCCACTCATGACAATTCTTGCTTGTTCAATATCCACAAAACGGGGGGATTTTTCAACAAATATTAATCCGCCATAGACAGAACCCGCTAGATAAACAGAGGCCGAATCTTCAGGGTGCGTTAATCCGCATACTTTGTTTTCGCCTAGAATTACTTTTCTTGCTGCTAGCTCAATATTATCTTCAGCCATTAATGAGCTGCCGATTAAGAAGCCGTTAGCGTATTGAGACAACATTTTAACCTGTTGGTGATTATAGATGCCTGACTCTGAAATAATCACGATGCCTTTAGGAAGCTTAGGCGCCAGCTGTTTAGTTCTATCTAGGTCAATGCTTAAGTCGCGCAAGTTGCGGTTATTAATACCGACAATGTTGGCTTTCAACGTAATGGCTCGTTGTAACTCTTGTTCATTGCTTACTTCAGTTAAGATACCAAGGTGTAGGCTGTGTGCCACTTGTGCCAGCTGTTGATACTCCTGATCATCCAACACAGAGAGCATGAGTAGGATAGCATCGGCTTGATAGTGACGAGCCAGATAGATTTGATATGGGTCAACCATAAAATCTTTACATAAAACAGGTTGAGTAACTTGGTTGCGAACTTGGGGTAAAAAATCGAAATTGCCTTGAAAATACTTCTCATCGGTCAGCACTGAAATAGCGCTAGCATGATTGTTATACACACTGGCGATGTAGTCTAAGTCAAAATCGTCACGGATCAGCCCTTTTGATGGAGAGGCTTTTTTACATTCAAGAATAAACGCGGTTTTGTCTGTTGAGAGCGCCGCATAGAAATCACGATCGCTGGTGGTTAATGACTCTTTAAAACTCTCCAGTGGTTGCTCTTTTTTGCGCTCTTCAATCCAGATTCGCTTATCGGCAACAATTTTAGCTAATACAGTTTCCATCTTATCCTCGTTGTGCCAGTTGTTGTAAAAGAGAAAATGCTCGGCCAGATGTCATGACGTCAATGGCTTGCTGGGTATTGGCTTTGAGATCTTCATTGCCAAATAACTTCAGTAGAAGTGCAACATTCACTGCTACCGCGCCAGCCTGAGCATCGGTGCCTTTTCCCGTCAAAATGCGCTCAATAATGGCTCGGTTCTCTTGCGGGTCACCGCCTTTGATTGCGCTAAGTGGGTAGGTCTGTAGACCGAAATCGGCAGGGGTTAGAGTATACTCGATAATCTTCCCATTAATGATCTCTGCGACGGTGGTTTCGCCGTGAATAGCCACTTCATCTAACCCTGACCCATGCACGACTGCAGCGCGCTTCATACCCATGCTGACCATGGATTCAGCGATGGGACGTACTAATGATTGGTCATAAACACCCATCAGTTCAATGTTTGGTTTTGCTGGGTTGATCAGCGGCCCTAATACATTAAATATGGTACGAGTTTTCATGGTCTGGCGAACTGGACCTGCGTGTTTAAAACCACTGTGGTATTCAGGAGCAAAAAGGAAACATAAATTAAGATCATCTAGTGCTTTTCGCGCTGTTTCTGGACTCATTGCGAGGTTAATACCAAATGCGGCGAGCAGATCAGAAGAGCCTGATTTGCTTGAAACGCTGCGATTTCCATGCTTGGCAACTTTTACCCCACAAGCGGCGGCAACA
>JAESQY010000116.1 GCA_016764915.1 Aliivibrio sp.
CAGCATTTTTTGAATTTTTTGCCACTGCCACTGCCACATGGGCAAGGGTCATTGCGACCAATTTTGTTAATGGCTCTGTCCAGCTCTGGAAAGTCGCCATCAATGTATCGCCACAAGCCACTCTCTTTAACAAAGCGTGAGTTTTCATGGAGTATTGATTGCAGACCATTCTCAATAAAAGTTGCTTTAAACTCAACAAACCCTTCATCGGTATTGGTGAGTGGGGCTTTGATGATTTGCAACTTAATCCAAGAGCTTTTAATTGATTCCTCAATGCCCGAGCGAAAAATGCTGGCTTGGCAGCTAGAGTGGTAGGTATTGATAATAAAATCAATTAAATTTAAGCTGTGAGCACTATAGCGAGCGCGCATTAGCTGTTCTGGAGTGTCAGCATCACCTAATCGGTGAATGAGTTCGCAGCAATCAGAATAAGCCTTGTTACTGCAACATGGACATAAATGCATTTAATTATTCGCCAACAGTAAAGTCATCAACCCATTGAGCTGATTCAGAGTATTTTTCGGCAATTAATGCTTCAGAGATATTTAATTGCTTAGCATGTTTACTCACCGTATCCCAATCAGCCTGTTCATAGGCTTGAACAAGCAACAGTAGAGTACCCAGTTCACCCTCATAAACCGTTAATGCAGCTTTAATTTCTTGGCTAATGGGAAGACGCTCTAAAATTGAGTGTAGTGGTTGATCAAGGAGTGATTCTAACAGTGAAAAAATACCAACCAAAAATGCTTGCCCAGGTTCTGCTTTCGATTGACTGCTTTCTATTAACATCTCACAAATCTTTGCGCGCTGAATAGAGAGAGAGAATAAAGAGTGTGGCTTAGCTTGGTTCGCATGAGCAATAGCAACCAAAGAGATAAATTGACGTAAGCGCGTTTCGCCTAAATAGACAAGTGCCTGTTTAAAAGAGGTGATAGGATTACGTATTATAGTGGATGAGTTCACATACCTTAATAACTTATAAGATAATGATACATCAGCGCCTACAATTTTCTCTACGGCTTCGAAATCGATATTTTTTTGTGAAATCTCTTTATATAACTGAAGTACTGTTAGTTGAGAGGGTTCTAAAGAGCGTTGTTGAAGCATTTCAGGCTTACTGAAAAAATATCCTTGAAACAGTTCAAATCCTACTTCTTTTGCTTGTTTAAACTCTTCGTAAGTTTCCACTTTTTCAGCCAAAAATTGAATTTCAAATCGAGCACAGCGTTTAATGAAAATAGCGGCTTTTTTAATCGGGACTTGTCTTATGTCGAATTTAATAATATCGACATAAGGCAAAAATCGTGTCCAGCTAGGATCTGGAATGAAGTCATCCAGGGCGATTTTATACCCTTTTTTTGAAAGCAAGCCAATGGCATGGAGTAAATCATCAGTGGGCTGGCAATCTTCAAGTATTTCAATGATTAAATTTTCTGGTGGAAATAGAGATGGTACTTGATTGATCAGGCTCTGATATGGAAAATTCACAAAGCCAAGCTTATTCCCGGTTGCACTGCATTGAGAGGTAAGAAAGTGATCAGAGAGGAGTCTGTTTGTAGCAAGTTCAGGATCAACATCTGGAAATGTGTTTTTAGGCCCATCGCGAAAAAGCAGCTCATAGCCGATCGTTTTTTTTTCAATATCTAAAATGGGCTGTCGGGCTACATATGAGTACATTAACGGCTCTTAAAATGAGTTATGAAGATCTAACTGTTTGCATGATACTAAATTATCGATAAAAAACTATGATTGGATTCCAATAACATAGATAAAATCATTAATCGACAGCTGATTGACGGTTTTTTTTGAACTATACAGGGTTGAAAATGAATAAATTAAGCACTGGATAATGCTTATCTTAATTATATAAATTTACGCTCTTGTAATAACATGGATTTCTCTGTTACGGTTAAAACTGACCCTTGAGAATACCAATCACCCAATACCACTCTTTTTACGGACTGGTTGTTTAAGGTTAGTTCATGAACGGCTGGCCTGTGTGTATGACCGTGTATTAGTTGAGTGACATCAAATCTTTGCATTTCAGAAACCACCTCTTCAGGGGTAACATCCATAATAGCCATCTGTTTGTGTTCTTTTTGCTCTTTACTGCTGTTTTTGATATTCCCTACTAACCGATGGCGAATTTTCAATGGTAAATGCAGAAATATCCATTGTACCCAAGGCTTATGAACGGTTGCTCTGTATCTCTGGTAACCTTCATCTTTGGTGCAAAGCGTATCACCATGCATAATCAGAGTTTTGCAGCCATAAAGGTCAATGGTGCACATAGCAGGAAGCAAAGTGATACCCGTCTGTTTAGCAAATTTCTTGCCAATGAGAAAGTCACGGTTACCTTCAAGAAAAAAGCAAGGAACACCAGAGTCAGTTAATATTTTAAAGGCCGATATGATGGTCTGATTAAACTCATTAATATCGTCATCACCAAACCAAGTTTCAAAAAGATCCCCCAATACATACAGCGCGTCAGCATTAATCGCTTCGTTTTGCAAAAAGGTTAAGAAACACTCTGTAATGGTGGGAAGTTCTTCAGATAGGTGGAGATCAGATATAAAAAAAGTGGTCATAGGCACCATACAAATTGCGAGTGAAGGTGAAAAGGCAGAAAAATATCTGCCTTTTAATAATGGTTATGCGTCTACTGTAGTGCCAGTAATGAACACGTCTTCAACGGGTACATCTTGGTGGTGACCCGAGTTGCCAGTAGAGACTGCTTTGATTTTATTGACAATATCCATGCCTTCAACCACTTCAGCAAATACACAGTATCCCCAGCCGTTAGGGGTTTCAGAAGTGTGGTCTAGAAATTTGTTATCATTAACATTAACGAAGAACTGCGAGCTAGCAGAGTGAGGTTCGTTAGTACGAGCCATTGCTAATGTGCCTGTTTTGTTCATTAGGCCGTTATTTGCTTCATTTTTGATGGTAGCGCGAGTTTGTTTTTCTTCTATACCAGAAGTCATACCGCCACCTTGAACCATGAAGCCATCGATCACACGGTGAAAAATAGTATTGTCATAAAAACCGTCTTGGCAGTACTGTAAAAAGTTTGCACACGTAGCAGGTGCTTTGTCTTCGTTTAACTGAATTTTAATGTCACCGAAAGAGGTGTGAAGTGTGATCATGATTTTACCTTTATGGGTCTTAAATTGTGTAGCAGTGATTCTAACGTAACTTAGCTATGATCACACTACGATTAGCGGAAAAATTCTGGTATATTCACCGCTTCGTGTAATCCCATATCAATGAGTCTAAGAAGAATGTTAAAAATATATAACTCACTTACAAAAAAGAAAGAAGAATTTAAGCCAATTGAATCTGGAAAGGTTGGTATGTATGTGTGTGGGGTTACTATTTACGATTTGTGCCACATCGGACATGGTCGCACTTTTGTATCATTTGATGTGGTCACAAGATATCTGCGTTTTTTAGGCTACGATTTGACTTTTGTTCGCAATATTACTGATATTGATGACAAAATCATTAAGCGAGCGGCAGAAAACGGTGAAAGCTGTGAAAATCTAACCGAACGTTTAATTGCTGAGATGCACGATGATTTTGATGCGTTAGGAATGAAACGCCCTGATATCGAACCAAAAGCAACAGAGTATATTGCTGAAATTATCACTTTGGTTGAGCGGCTGATTGAAAAAGAGTTTGCTTATGTTGCCTCTAACGGTGATGTGATGTTTGAAGTGAAGAAGTTTGATGACTACGGCAAGCTATCACGTCAAGACTTAGAGCAGTTGCAAGCCGGTGCTCGAGTTAATATAGAAAGCGCTAAACGCAGCCCTATGGATTTTGTACTGTGGAAAATGTCTAAACCGGGCGAGCCTATTTGGCAATCCCCATGGGGCGATGGACGCCCTGGCTGGCACATCGAGTGTTCGGCAATGAACTCTTCTATCTTAGGTAACCATTTTGATATTCATGGTGGTGGATCAGATTTAATGTTCCCTCATCATGAGAATGAAATTGCTCAATCTTGCTGTGCACATGATGGTCAGTATGTGAATGCTTGGATGCACAGTGGTATGGTGATGGTTGACCGTGAAAAGATGTCAAAATCTTTGGGTAACTTCTTTACCATTAGAGATGTGCTGAGCCACTATGATGCTGAAACGGTACGTTATTTCCTAATGTCTGGGCACTACCGCAGTCAACTCAACTACAGTGAAGATAACCTAAAGCAAGCTCGTTCAGCTCTAGAACGCTTGTATACCTCATTACGTGGCCTAGATCGCAATGCTGCGCCTGCAGGTGGCAGTGAGTTTGTAACACGCTTCTCTGCAGCTATGAACGATGATTTCAATACTCCAGAAGCTTATTCTGTTCTGTTTGACATGGCACGTGAAGTAAACCGCTTAAAAACAGAAAACATGGAAGCAGCAGCGGGTGTTGGTTCATTATTGAGAGAATTAGCGGATGTGCTTGGTATACTCTCTCAAGATCCGGAAGAGTTTTTACAAGGTAAAGTGAGTAATACGGACGACGTTGTTGAAATTGAGAGATTAATAAAAGCTCGTAATGATGCCCGTGCTGCAAAAGAGTGGGCTGCGGCAGATCAAGCGCGTGATGCATTAACCGCAATGAATATTGTTTTAGAAGACGGCGCAGCTGGAACGACGTGGCGCCGAACGAAATAGAGAATTGATTTAATTGACAGAGGCTGGTGAATACTGGCCTTTTTTATCACTAGAATATAAGGAATGAGTCGTGGCTCAAATGTATTTCTATTACTCAGCAATGAATGCGGGTAAATCAACCACACTGCTTCAATCGGCTTTTAATTACAAAGAACGCGGTATGAACCCACTGATCTTTACTGCGGCGATTGATACTCGGTATGGCGAAGGGAAGGTTAGCTCACGAATTGGCTTAGAAGCAGCAGCGCAATTATTTACTCGAGAGGACGACCTATTAGCAGTGATCTCCGCCATCACCCAACAAGAGAAAGTCGACTGCATTTTAATTGATGAATGCCAGTTTTTAACCAAAGAACAAGTTTACCAATTAACTGAAGTGGTTGATAAACAGCATGTTCCCGTGCTCTGTTATGGGCTTCGGACAGACTTTTTAGGGGAGCTTTTTGAAGGCAGTAGATACCTATTATCGTGGGCTGATAAACTCGTAGAATTAAAAACTATTTGTCACTGTGGGCGTAAGGCAAACATGGTGATACGTACGGATGAACATGGGGTTGCGATTGCAGATGGTGATCAAGTCGCTATTGGTGGCAATGAATTGTATGTGTCAGTGTGTCGAAAGCATTATAAAGAAGCGCTGAACAAGTAGCAGAGTGGTAATAATGATAAGAGCACAATGATCTTGTGCTCTTATTCTATTTTTCAGTTCATCATGTGTTACCAAACTGCTCCGCTGAATAGGTGACACGTTCTGCAGGCGTTGGATAAATGGCACTGTGCTCTAATCCTTCAATGTGCCTCAGGCGAGGTAGTAGACCCGCGCCATTAGCAATTTGAATTGCCAGACCAGGTCGGGCATTAAGCTCTAACACCATCGGGCCTTCCTCACTATCTAAAACCATGTCGGTACCTAAGTAACCCAACCCGGTCATTTCCCACGCACTGGATGCCAGTGTTAATAGCTTATTCCAATGGGGAACTTGAAGAGTAGCCAGCTCTTTACCAGTATCAGGATGGTGTAGGATTGGTTTATCAAATTGCACTGCTCTAACGGCTTTACCAGTGGCGATATCAATACCCACACCGGCGGCGCCTTGATGAAGGTTGGCTTTTCCATCTGATGCAGTTGTTGATAATCGCATCATCGCCATCACAGGGTAGCCTTGAAAAACAATGACTCTAATATCCGGAACACCTTCGTAGCTAAACCCCTCAAACACCGGATCAAACTTGATTAGATTTTCAACCACAGCAACATCATTTTTGCCACCTAGAGAGAATAGGCCAGCTAATGCGTTGGTGATGTGCCGCTCTACATCTTGTTCGTTTATCGAGGCACCAGAAGGTTTATAATAGACGCCATCTTTATGAGAAACGACAACCAAGATTCCTTTACCGCCACTTCCTTGTGCAGGCTTGATAACAAAACCTGGCCACTGCTTAACCATGTTATGAATACGTTTCACTTCATATTGATGGCTAATCACGCCAATCAGTTTTGGCACTGTAGCTCCTGCTTTTTCAGCAATGATTTTGGTTTTTAATTTATCATCAACCAGCGGGTATTTTTTCCTATCGTTATAGCGACCAATATAGCCACCATTACGTTGGTTCATTCCCATGATGCCTTTATTATGAAGTTTCGATGGAGACGTAAACATGTCAAACATGGTTTAATCCTCCGCTAGTGGTTTAAAGCGACGAAGTTCAGTTAAACGGTAACCGGTGTAGTTACCCAGCATCAGTATCACTGCGAGAACCACCAGTTGCAGACCAATAAAGTTAAACGTTAAGTGTTCAACATAAACATTGGTCATGGCAATGTAGATGAGTACTGCAGTTAATAAAGATCCACCACCTTGTGTTGCTACCTCTTTCCAACCTTCCTCTTCCCATAGAATAGACATGCGCTCTACAGTCCAAGAGAGAATGATCATTGGGAAGAAAGTGATACTCAACCCTTCGTTAAGGCCAATTTTGAATGCCACTACAGTGAATACCGAGATAATCATAATGACCGCGATTATCACGGCGGAAATTCTGGCGACCAGCAGCAAGTTAAGCCGTGACAGATAACCGCGAATGATTAAACCGGTTCCAACAATAAGCAAGAAACCAACAATGCCAGTGATGAGTTGTGTCTGCACAAAGGCGACAGCGATTAACACGGGCATGAAAGTGCCAGATGTTTTTAAACCAATAATGATTCGAAGAAAAACCACAATTAATGCACCAATCGGGATCAGCATTATGGTCTTAAACATAGATTGTTCAGCAATAGGCAGACTATGAATAGAGAAATTCAAAAGATCATCGGTGACGACTTTTTTCGCGGTAGCTTGAGAAGGTGAGATATCTTGAGCAATCATTGAAAAGAGGATTTGGCTATTTTTTCCGCCGACAACATCCAACAAAGATACGTTAGAATCATCCCAAATAAGTAGGTTTTCAGGCTTTCCTTGTTCACCTGTTTCTGGGTTAAATAGTACCCATTTATCTTGATCCCAAATTTCAATCATTGCTTGCACAGACTGACGACGACGGCCATCTTCAAGCCACAGAGCGCCGACTACTTTATTGTGAATGCCTTCTAAAGAAAGCAGTTTAGAGATGGCACGCTCTTTTTTCAGGTTATTAAGAAGTAGAGAAGCGTTTTGGTTTTCGCCGTCGGTAAATTGCTTGATCAATTCGCGAGTTAAGGTGGTGTTATCTGCAGAGTGTTTGCGTGCTTGATCTAAGAGTGATTGTGCGGCTAATTGCTGTGGGCCATCAAAGGTAACGTTTACTGTTTTCTCTTCAATGGGAGCTGTATCTTGAAAATTAGCTTTTGGGTCAACGAGAAATTGTGATTTGTAATAAAGCACCTGTGGTCCATTAGCTTGCCTAATTGACCACTCGGTTCTACGTCCATGATCTGTACTCAGATAAGCAATGCCATATCCCAGAGAAGAAGCCGTTTCATCAACAAGGGTGAAGCCTTGCTGAGTTTGCGGAGCTGCCATCGAGAGTTTCACAGCGTCACCAGACGCAGTGAATTGAATGCGAGCCTCAACATCCCAAACTTGAGAGGTTTCACCAGGAACCCATGGAACACCATAGACATCGTGTCTGAACCAGCTAAGGGCGATCCCAACCACCACTAACAGTGAGATTAGAAAGTAAAAAGGTATTCTAGACGACATAACATCTCCGTTGAAATGGCAACTGTATTAATAGTAATTATTGGGTTTGTAAAAACTCTTTGCTGACATCAACAATGGCGATGTCTTTTATAAATTCTCGACCTAATAAAATAGGATGTGTCATTTGAGAACGATCAGCAAGTGTAAACAGTACTTTTTCATTTAACGATCCTAACCCTACTCTAAGCTCAACCACGGCACGTTTTTGCAGTTTATCGCTGGAGGTCTGGCGAACATTTACGTGACGAACGATCGGAGCACTTATCCATTGTTCGTTGTCATTAATTTTATCGTTATTAGCTAGGTTAAATCGTACCCATTTGTGTCCATCTCGTTCAAACTCCTGCATGTTTACGGCATTTAAACTGGAGGTTGCTGCGCCAGTATCAACACGGGCGGTAAAGCGTTTACCAATTGCATCAATGGTGACCCACTCTTTGGCACCTAAAATCAGAGTGTGGTCATAGACACTGTTGTAGCTGGTTAGCGTGTTTTTATGTGTCTTCACTGATGAAACTGGGTCAGACGACTGTTTTAATTTATTGATGATGATTTGTTGCTGTTTTTGAGCTAACGCCATCTCTTCAGATATATTGGATAAGTCAGATTCAAGGTTGAGTATATATTCATTTTGAAGGTTTAGGGAAGTTTCTAAGCCATTTATTTTATTATCAATCTTACTGTTTAGATGCTGAATGTTGCTTTCAACTTGCTGAATGGCTGTCAGCGTTTGTTCGTTGTTATTACCTGTTAATAAGCTGCACCCCGAGAGTAACAAAAGAGCAGAGATTGAGAGTGAACATCGAAGCATGGTTATTCCTAATCTACAAAATTATGGTTAATTTCAAAAGGACTTGAACTCAATGGTTAAGTTAGCCTGGGTTTCTTGCAATCATCACGACGCGTTTTGGTGCCGGATAACCTTCTATGGTCTTACTCGGATCGTTAGGGTCTAAGTAATCAGGTAAGGAGTTATGAGTCATCCATTGGGTGGTACGTTGTTCATCAGTGGTCGTTGTGCTGATGTCTGCAATTGTCACATCAACAAAACCACATTTTTCAATCCACATTTTTAGCGCTTTTGCTGACGGGAAGAAGAAAACGTTGTGCATTTGCGCGTATCGGTCGATGGGCACCAATACGTCATTCTCATCACCATCAATCACTAAGGTCTCTAATACCAACTCACCCTCTTTGACCAATTGTTGCTTCAGTTGCATGATGTGATCTAATGGTGAACGGCGATGATAGAGAACGCCCATACTAAAGACGGTATCAAAGGCATTTGAGACGGGAAGTTGTTCTATACCTAATGGTAAAAGGTGAGCACGTTGGTCATTGCCCATAAGCTTTCGAACGGCTTCAAATTGAACCAGGAACAGATGCGATGGGTCGATGCCTATCGTTAACTTTGCCCCTTCACCCAACATTCTCCACATATGGTAACCATTACCACAACCTACATCCAATATGTGACGACCTTTTAGTGGCGATAGGTGAGGCAATACCCGGTCCCATTTCCAGTCAGATCGCCACTCGGTATCAATGTGAATATCATGAAGATTGAACGGACCTTTACGCCATGGGTGGAATGTTTTTAGCAAATTTTCAAGCTTGGCTTTTTCTCCGGCGACTAATGGGGTGTTATTGGCCAGCCGAACTTCATTTTTTAATTCGATGTTGTCTGGTTTATCGGTAGATATTTTTTTTAATACTCGCAACCATTTTGGCATATCACCATGTTCAGCACTTTGCCAACTTGTTAGCAGTGTTGGTAGTGTATTTAACCAAGGGCTCAGTCGGTTCTTAGCAATCAGTTGGTAAAAGTCAGAAAAATCAAACATAGATTCAGTCATTCGTTATCGAGTGTGAGTAATGAATGATTGCGTTAACGTCAACAACCATCCGGAAATTTGGACATAGTAAACTAGCTATTTTATGGCAAACATTGAGCCGAAATTAAAGCATTGAAACCACACTTCGTTGCTGCGAAAACCCAGCGCTTTGAAACGTTCTTTATGTACATCAATACTATCTGGTCGCATCACGTTCTCTATCGCGCTGCGTTTTTGGCTGATCTCTAATTCGCTATAACCATTGGCTCTTTTAAAGTCATGGTGCAGATCGATTAATAACTCATTGACACGACTGTCGTCAAAAACATATTTTTCGGACAGAATAAGAATACCGCCTGGGCGTAAACCTTGATAGATTTTTTGCAGTAGGGTTAAGCGATCGTCAGGAGTTAGAAACTGCAGAGTGAAGTTGAGTACGACAACGGTAGCGTCTTCGATAACAATATTACGGATATCGGCTTCAACGACCTCAACCACAGTATCTGAGCGATAAGCGTTAATGTGTAATCGACAGCGTTCTACCATTGCAGGTGAGTTATCAACAGCAACAATTTTACACCCTTCATGTTTGATGTGGCGACGCATGGAAAGTGTTGCCGCACCCAGAGAACAACCTAAGTCGTACACCGTTGAATGTGGCTTTGCAAAGCGTTCAGCAAGCATTCCAATGGCTGAGATAATATTGCTGTAGCCTGGAACAGAACGCTGAATCATATCAGGGAAGACCTCTGCGACTTTCTCGTCGAAAGTGAAGTCACCCATTTTGTCGATAGGGGCTGCAAAGATGTTATCGCGATTTTTCATGGTTAATCTCTTTAAGCAAACGCATAAATGTTAACTCTTATCGCGTCCATCGAAAAGAGAGGCAACATTGTAGATAAAAATCGAGGTATTGTCTTTATCTGTTAGCTATTTCCTTTATAATGTTCAGCTATTGATTCGAATTGTTTGATTTTTCATCAAAAGTAGCGAATTGCTGCTTATTTAATCAAATATGTACGAAAAAACAGATTGATAACAGCAGACCGATATTACGTTTTCATGGTTTGTTGATTGGTATAATTATTAGGATTGGGAAATTCATCATGCGCAGCCATTATTGTGGTCAACTGAACAAGTCCCTGGCAGGACAAACTGTAGAACTTTGCGGCTGGGTAAACCGTCGTCGTGATTTAGGCGGCCTTATCTTTATTGATATGCGAGATCGTGAAGGTGTTGTTCAAGTAGTTATCGACCCTGATGTGAAAGAGATCTTCACGGAGGCAAATCAGCTTCGCAACGAATTTTGTATTCGCATTACTGGTGAAGTACGTGCTCGTCCTGATACGCAAATCAATAAAGATATGGCGACGGGTGAAGTTGAATTGTACGCAACAGGTTTAGAGATTATTAATAAATCAGAGCCTTTGCCCCTCGACTTCAATCAAACTAACACTGAAGAGCAACGTTTAAAATATCGTTATATTGATCTTCGTCGTCCAGAGATGAGTGATCGCATTAAACTGCGTGCTCGCGCTTCAAGCTTTGTTCGTCGTTTTTTAGATGAAAATCTATTTTTGGATATTGAAACACCAGTATTGACGAAAGCAACACCAGAAGGTGCGCGTGATTACTTAGTACCGAGTCGTGTGCACAAAGGCAGTTTTTACGCTCTACCACAGTCACCACAGCTATTTAAACAGTTACTGATGATGTCTGGTTTTGACCGTTACTATCAAATAGTAAAATGTTTCCGTGATGAAGATTTACGTGCTGACCGTCAGCCTGAATTTACTCAGATAGATATCGAAACTTCATTCATGTCTTCACAACAAGTTCGTGACGTAACTGAACGTCTTGTTCACGATATGTGGAAAGAGCTGTTGGACGTTGAATTGGGTCAATTCCCAGTCATGCAATTCTCTGAAGCGATTCGTCGTTTTGGCTCTGATAAACCCGATCTACGTAACCCATTAGAGTTGGTAGACATTGCCGATTTAGTAAAAGACGTTGAGTTTAAAGTCTTCTCAGGCCCTGCTAATGATGAAAAAGGTCGTGTTGCGGTTATCTGTGTACCAGGTGGCGCGAAGCTTTCTCGTAAGCAGATTGATGAGTACGGGAAATTTGTCGGTATTTATGGCGCTAAAGGCCTAGCATGGATGAAGATTAACGATCGCGAAGCAGGTTTTGCAGGCGTTCAATCTCCAGTGGCTAAATTTTTAAATGAAGATGTTGTTAATGCTCTGCTTGAGCGTACCAATGCACAAACTGGCGATATTATTTTGTTTGGCGCTGATACTTCTCGTGTGGTTGATGAAGCGATGGGCGCACTGCGTGTCAAGCTTGGTGATGACCTAGAGTTGACTGATAAGAAAGCTTGGGCGCCACTTTGGGTAATTGATTTCCCAATGTTTGAACAAGATGAAGAGGGTAACTTGCATGCTATGCACCACCCATTCACATCCCCTCTAGGCTTAACCGCTGAACAATTAGCCGCCAATCCAGCAACAGCGAGTTCTGATGCTTATGATATGGTTATTAACGGTTATGAGGTCGGTGGTGGCTCAGTTCGTATTCACAGTACTGAGATGCAAACCACTGTCTTTGGTATTCTGGGTATTGAAGCTAAAGAGCAGCAAGATAAGTTTGGATTCTTACTTGAGGCATTGAAATACGGCACACCACCACACGCAGGTTTAGCGTTTGGTTTGGATCGTCTTGCTATGTTGTTGTGCGGCACAGATAACATTCGTGACGTGATTGCGTTCCCGAAAACAACGGCAGCCTCATGTCTGTTAACTAATGCGCCTAGCCGAGCTAACCCTGCCTCTTTGGAAGAGCTTGCGATAGAAGTAACTAAAAAAGCAGAATAGAACGTCATTGACTCATTAACTGAGGGAATAGCGTCAAAGGAAGCAAAGTGACAATGGTTACTTTGCTTTTTTTTTGCAAATAGAATTACAATTAACACCTTATTAACCAATATAGGCTCTTATGTCCATTATTCTCGGGATAGATCCCGGCTCACGAATCACAGGTTATGGTGTGATCAAACAAAATGGCCGCCAGCTGATTTATTTAGGCAGTGGCTGTATTCGTACCTCGGGAAAAGAGCTACCGGGACGTTTGAAGCAGATATACGCTGGGGTTAGTGAAATCATTACTCAATTTCAGCCTGATGAGTTTGCGATTGAGCAGGTATTCATGTCTAAAAATGCCGATTCAGCCTTAAAATTAGGCCAAGCGCGTGGTAGTGCCATCGTGGCAGCAGTTAATGCTGATCTTCCTGTGTATGAGTACGCAGCGCGGTTGATTAAGCAAGCAGTAACGGGGTCCGGGGCGGCAGATAAAGCTCAAGTTCAACATATGGTAATGAGCATGCTGAAATTACCCGCAAAACCGCAAGCGGACGCTGCAGATGCATTAGGAGCCGCTATTTGTCATGCAAACGTAAATAAAACCTTAGTGGCTCTGGCTGGTAAAGCAAGTGGGGCTAAAAAAGGTCGTTACCGTTAATGATTGGTTAGATAAATTACTGGATATCTATCCAGTAATTTATTACTATTCAGCTCATAGAAAATTAGAGAAAGTGAGTATATTGTGATTGGTCGTTTACGTGGGCAGTTAGTAGAAAAACAGCCACCTGAAGTGTTGATTGAACTTGGAGGCTTAGGTTACGAAGTTAAAATGCCAATGAGTTGTTTTTATGAGCTGCCAGAAATTGGTCAAGAAGCAATCATCTATACTCACTTTGTGGTTCGTGAAGATGC
>JAESQY010000117.1 GCA_016764915.1 Aliivibrio sp.
CCATAATCGGCTACCAGAGCCACCCGCCATAATCACAGGCAATAACATACTTTATTCCTTTAAAGGTTAATTTGAATAGCTAGAGTTCAGAGTAACTATACGCTGCGCTCTAGAGACTATAAAGTCAAAAGCCCTTGTTCTCTCTGAGCTCTGCTCTTGCTCTTATAGTTTCTAGTTTCTAGTTTCTAGTTTCTAGTCATTGCACTTCCTGAACTCTGAACCCTGCAAGCGGAGCGATCTGAACTCTGCTTTTAATCTTTGCTCTTTCTGAATTCTGAACTCTGAACTCTGATCTTAATGCCCGCCTTCCACACCAAATCCCCAATACCATCTGTTGGATTAAATCCAGTCGGCGCATCCAGTAAGATCTGTCTAATGGTTTGATGATCAAATTCATGGCAGGCAGCATCTAGCTTCTCTAAAATCTGGCTGTACTCTTCATAAGGCAGAAAAATTTCATTTGCAGTCATAATACGTTGATGGCTGGTTTGCCCGACATTATCGCCAATTAGTAACTCTTCGAACAATTTCTCGCCTGGACGCAAACCTGTAAACTTCAACTCGATGTCACCATGAGGGTTCTCTTCCGATTTTACCTCTAAACCGGACAGTTGCACTAGGTTGCACGCTAAATCAACGATTTTGACTGCATCTCCCATATCGAGCACAAAAACATCGCCTCCTTTACCCATCGCTCCAGCCTGAATCACCAACTGAGCCGCTTCAGGGATAGTCATAAAGTAACGGATGATATCTGGGTGAGTAATGGTGATAGGCCCACCGGTCTCAATTTGGCGCTTAAACAGTGGAATAACTGAACCAGAAGAGCCAAGCACGTTACCAAAACGCACCATACAAAAACGTGTTCCTTGATCTTTTTTCATCTCTTCAGCAGCAAGTGATTGAAGAGTCAATTCAGCCATGCGTTTGGTGGTTCCCATTACATTAGTAGGGCGCACCGCTTTATCAGTCGAGATTAAAACAAATGATTCGACGTTAGCTTCAATTGCTGCAAGCGCGGTGTAGTAGGTGCCAAACACATTATTACGTATCCCTTCCACCACATTATACTCAACCAAAGGGACATGTTTATATGCCGCAGCATGATACAGAGTCTGAACATCAAAAGAGTTTAAAACAGCAGCGAGTCGATTTTGGCGCTGTACCGAGCCTAGAAGAGGAATAAGTTTAATATCTAACGCTTCTACTTCAATGAGTCCACTTAGCTCTTTATCGATGCTATACAGCGCAAATTCAGACAGTTCAAACAACAATAACGACTTTGGCCTCAGCTTTACAATCTGCCTACACAGTTCAGAACCTATAGAGCCACCAGCGCCCGTCACCATCACCACTTTGTCAGTAATATTGGCAGACATGAGATCTGGATTAGGTGCGACTGAATCTCGGCCAAGAAGATCTTCAATCGGCACATCTCTAAGCTGATCGATGGTTGCTATGCCATTTACGATATCCGCTAAATTGGGCATTGAAAGTACTTCTACCTTTAACGACACCAAAGACTCAATAATTGCTTTACGTTGAGAGCGGCTAGCACTTGGCAGAGCCAATAGAACCTTTTTTACTTTTTTCTTCTCAATGAGTTTTTCTAAATGTTTTGGCAGATAAACGGTAAGCCCTTGCATCGAACTTTTGAACAGTTTCTTGTCATCATCGATAAAGGCTACTGGGTGATAATCATCACCTTGACGCAATAAGTTAACTAACTGGCGCCCGGCGGAACCCGCACCATAAACGATAATATTGGGTTTACTTTTTGTTAAATGCTGATTGACCAATACTCGGACTATCAAGCGTGCTCCACCACAAAGGATAACTAGGTAAGTGGCATAAATAACAGGAACGGAACGTGGCAAAAATGCGTATGCAAAATACGAGCTCATTACTAACACTACAGCCGAAATAGCGGCAGTAACAGTAATACTCAATAGGGCATATAAACTCAAATAGCGAAGAACGGCTCGATATAATCCAAAACGCACAAAAGAAAACAGAGTACAAAGAACCAAACTGATCAGTACTTGCCAGTGTACAGCGTTATTAAAAAGATCGCTGATATCACCTAATCGAGTCCAAAACGCGGCCCAAAAAGCAACAGATATAAATATTGTGTCAATAATTAAGCTAATTGCACGCTTTACTGGCCGAGGAAGGGACCAAACTGGATCAAGAGAAAACACGATGGCTAATAACCTAAAAATAAAATAAAGCTAAGTAGAATGAATGCAGTCTATCAAAAAATGGAACATTATTTTCTGCAACGTAACATTTTTAACAAAAACTATTTTTGAGATTTTACTGCGTCACCCGACCCGCTTCCTGTAGCCGTCATAATGATGTATTTGAAATAGTCTTTAATGGTTAAGGTATCAATCATCTGCTTATCAGTTTTTGCCAAAAGTTGAGGTGTCGACATATCAACATTTTGCACCTGTGCTAAACCTGTTACTCCTGGTAGCACATTATAAACACCTAGTGCCTCTCTCTCTTTAATCAGCTCTTGTTGGTTAAAGAGATTGGGACGAGGACCAACCAGACTCATTTCACCTTTAACCACATTAATCAATTGCGGCAGTTCATCAATTTTAGTCTTACGCAAAAAATTACCTAGCTTGGTAATTGAGGCGTTATTAGCTAAGTGGCTAGCGACAGATTTGGTCTCAACCGACATCGTTCTAAACTTAATCAGCTTGAAAGGCTTTTGATTTTTGCCTACACGAGTTTGAATAAAGATAGGAGAACCGGTATCAAACAGTCCAATAATCACGACAACCAAAAGAAGTGGCCATAAAAAAAGTAAACCAAAGAAGGCGGCGAGGAAATCGATAGTACGGATCATGTATTTTTCTCTTTATTCAGTTTTTTACTTAGTACAAAGGCTTCTGCTGTCTCTTTAAAGCCCTCTTCCAATGTTTGTGGCGGTGTCCAGTCTAATGTCTCTTTGGTATGCGATATATCAACCTGCAGTGAACCTAATAGACGATCTACTTTACCTTGCTTACTGAACACTTTGCCAATTAAATTAAAGCACCATAAAGGCACAGGTAACATACGGTTAGGCTTACCTAATGCTGTAGACATTTTTTTTACCATTGAAGCAGTAGAAACGTCATTATCATCTGAGACTAAAAACACCTGGTTTGCCGCTTTAGGATGATCGATGCAGGTTATAATTAGGTCCACTAAATTACGGACAGACACTAAGCTACGTCTGTTATTGGTAATTCTACCAAATGGCAGTGGTAAGCCTTTAGAGACCAAATTCATTAACGATGCAAAGTTTGCTTTCACACCTGGCCCATAAACTAATGTTGGTCGTATGATAACCACCTCCATCTCTATTTTCGGAGCTAATTCCAAAAGAAGATCTTCAGCTTCAGCTTTCGACTGTCCATAATCATCTTGAGGATTTTTTTTATCATCAGCCATAAATGGGACAGAGCTAGATGTAGATTCTCCATTCACTTTGATAGAACTGACAAAAATGAAACGCTTAACACCTGCTTCGGCTGCCTGTTTGGCTAAGTTTAATGTCCCAAATGTATTAATTTCACGGTACTCTTTTAGTGGGTCACCTGATTCATCATGCATAATGTGGGCACGAGCAGCGCAGTGGATAATAGTATCCAGAGTCTTAGGCAGGGTGTAGACCGTACTTCCGTCAATTGAAGCGATATAAACCTCATTTATATCTGCATTTATTTTCTTATCTCTCTGAGTGAAAAACAATTCATTCTTAACGTTCTTTTTCAATTCAGAGATTAAGCAACAACCAATAAAACCAGATCCTCCAGTAATTAAAATATTCATTTTTTACTGCTTAGCAAAAAACGAAGCAGGCTTCTTAGATACCAAAAAAAATGTATCGAGAAAATATTTCTATTTGCATAAGCCCCTGCATGAACAGCTCTAATATGTTTTAAATATGTCACAGGTTGATTTCTCAAATATCGAGCACGGTAGCATATGTCGACATCCTCAAAATACATAAAATATTTTGAATCGAAGCCACTTAGCTCTCTGTATAAAGGGCATTTGAAAATAAGAAATGCTCCTGAGGCCCAATCAACTGTATCCCTGTTCTTAAGTTCATTTTTATCAAAAGCGGCGTTAATTGGTTTACCAAGAAAAGCAGAAAGAACACTAGAAACTTTAGGGAAATAGCGAAGTGAGTTTTCAACGTCAACAAAAGAGTTACTTTTAAATAAATTTATTGTTAACGACTCATTTGTCTCCTCTTCTAAATTTTTTCTCAATAGACAAAAGTCATCATATGTCATCGTTACATCAGGGTTAACGACTAAAAACCAATCTTTATCATCCATCCCATTTTTACAGCAACTATCGAATACAACGTTATTATTACAACCAAATCCGATATTTTTAGGTGTATCTAAATAAATATAACTTTGCTCTAAGCAGTAATTCTTGAGTAATTCACTCCCAATGTTATCTTTAATAAAAACAACAACATCATCTAAACTTGAAATGGCAACCAACTCTTTATTATCAATTATTAAAGAATCATGCCCATGGCTTACGATTGAAACATAGCACTTATTCATAACAACCACTCAAAATAATATAATACTAAAATATCAACAAAAAAAAGAGTGCCGAATTTTCTTAAACCAATCTTTCAAATAACTCAAGGAGATGTACACTGGGAATAGAATGAAAAAGGAACTATATTTCATCATTAATGTTTTTAGCATTTTCCTTTCCATCTTCCTCATTAAATAGTGCTGAGATGATAACCCATCTCCTCCATTAAGTTGATGGCCTAAACTGGTTAGCGTCTCATTCAAGTAATATGCTTTAACACTTTTAGATAGTAACAGCGTTGTCCAAAGCTCAAGATCCTCCATGTGAGAAAGATCCTCACTGAATCTAACCTCTTTCGCGAGCTTAGTTTTAATAATTACACAAGGTGTACAAATGTGATTTTTTATTACATTAAAGTATGGGAAAATCCAATGAATTTGATTAGGCCTGCTATATGCTAACTCACCACAACTATCACCACTTACAGTAAAATCATGATACATAAAATCGATGCCAGTTTCACAGACCCATTTATCGATAACTTTCAAT
Organism: Aliivibrio sp.; assembly: GCA_016764915.1. Taxonomy (GTDB): domain Bacteria; phylum Pseudomonadota; class Gammaproteobacteria; order Enterobacterales; family Vibrionaceae; genus Aliivibrio_A. The sequence goes on from JAESQY010000117.1 coordinate 5,116, forward strand.
TTCTCCGGTGAAAACTCATCATCGGAGTCTAAAAACAGAACATAGTCTGAATTACTTGAATCTATCCCGATATTTCTTGATTTAGAAACCCCGTAATTTGATGCATTATTTATTAAAATAAAGTTTATCGTAGACTCGTGAGATTTAATGAAATCATTAATAAGTGAACAACTATTATCTGTACTAAAGTCATTGACGATTACCACTTCAACAGCACTCATGTCGAAACTTTGTTCAACAACACTTAATAATGAATTTAAAATCGTCTTTTCAGCATTAAAACACGGTATTACAATTGAATATTTCATCATGTTTCATCAACACGGCCATAACGATCTTCAAATCGTACAATATCGTCTTCACCTAAGTAAGATCCTGTTTGAACCTCTATCAACTCCAGTGGCAGTACTCCAGGATTTTCCAGAGCATGAATTTGCCCGACAGGAATATAAGTGGACTCATTTTCAGTTACTAAGAAGGTTTTATCTCCATTGGTGACTTTTGCCGTTCCAGATACGACCACCCAATGCTCTGATCTATGGTGATGCATCTGAATCGATAATTTTTCACCTGGTTTGACGGTAATACGCTTAACTTGATCGCGCTCTCCGATGTCGATGGAGTCATACTTACCCCACGGTCGGTATACTTCGCGATGAATTTTATGCTCAGTTCTATCCATAGCTTTCAATTGATTCACTATCGATTTCACATTTTGAACTTTATCTTTTGCTGCAACAAGAATCGCATCTTTGGTTTCAACAACCACAATGTCATCAAGCCCTACGGTGGCTATTAATTTGCTCTCTGAGTGTAGATAAGAGTTTTTAGTGTCGACAGCAATCACATCACCTTTAATCGTGTTGTTATTACTGTCTTTGGTTGAAACGTCCCACAGTGCTGACCATGAACCAATATCACTCCAGCCCGCATCCATCGGAACAACAACCGCATTTTCAGCACTGTTTGAACTACAAAGAGGTTCCATTACCGCATAATCAATTGAGTCATCAGGACACTGTTCAAATGCCTTTTTGTTTACACGGACAAAATCCAAATCTTCAGCAGTACACTCCATCGCTTTTTCACATGCAAAAAGTATTTCAGGATTGTATTTTCTTAACTCTTCGAGGTATCGACTGGCTTTGAACAAGAACATACCACTGTTCCAATAGTACTCTCCACTCGACAAATATCGTTCAGCAGTTTCTAATTGTGGCTTCTCGACAAATTTGGACACTTCAAAGCCTGGGCCCAAAGCACAACCTGCTTTGATATAGCCATAACCCGTTTCAGGCGATGTTGGTACGATACCGAAAGTCACTAGCTTATCGTTTGCAGCAAACTCCAAAGCTTGATTGATTGAGTGTTGAAATGCACTCTGATCATTAATTAAATGGTCGGCAGCGAGCACCAATAATATCGGTTCTTCTCCATCTTTTGCCATTCGCTTTGCTTGCAGCGCCGCTAATGCAATTGCTGGTGCTGTGTTTCGTCCTACCGGTTCTAAAATAATACCACTATGCTCAAAACCACCAGTACGAAGTTGCTCAGCAGCTATAAATCGATGCTCTTCATTACAAATCAGCAGTGGATTCTCATGTTCAATTCCATTTAATCGAGACAGTGTTTCTTGCAGCATGGTTCGCTCGCCAGAAACAGTTAGGAATTGCTTTGGATAAAGTTCACGAGAAAGTGGCCATAAGCGACTCCCTGTTCCGCCAGCCATAATCACCGGTAATAACATAAGGTACCCTATTTAAAATCAATTTTAGTGTTAAGTAACGAAAACAATAATTGCTGAGTGATGTTAACGACGAAACGTATTTTGATTTTCTAAAAACCATTGATACGCCTTTGTTAACCCATCCTCTAAAGTGACAGTCGCAGTCCAACCTAAATCATTTAACCGTGAGACATCCATTAACTTTCTTGGGGTACCATCTGGCTTTGAACTATCAAACTCTAACTGCCCTTCAAATTGGGTTACTTTGGCAATAGTTTCAGCTAACTCTCTGATGGTACAATCAACCCCAGTGCCAACATTAATGTGTGACAGCATAGTCTCTGTATGTTGTTGATAATCCGTATCAGAAAGGTTCATAACATGAATAGAGGCGGCAGCCATATCGTCTACATATAGAAACTCTCGCATTGGCGTTCCGGTTCCCCATACGACAACGTTCTCCGAGCCAGCAAGTTTAGCTTCATGAAGACGGCGCAGCATTGTAGGAATCACATGGCTATTATCTGGATGAAAATTATCGTGTTCTCCATATAAATTTGTTGGCATGACACTGCGGTAATCAACACCGTACTGCCTGTTATATGACTCACACATTTTTATCCCAGCAATTTTAGCAATCGCATAAGGTTCATTGGTTGGTTCAAGCGTTCCTGTTAACAGCGCGGATTCACGCATCGGTTGCTCTGCCAGTTTTGGGTAAATACACGAAGAACCAAGAAACAGGAGCTTTGTGACGCCATGACTATAAGCTTGATGGATGACATTCGACTGCATCTGGAGGTTTTCGTAAATAAACTCAGCAGGCATCGTATTATTAGCTTGAATCCCTCCAACCTTCGCTGCTGCAAAAAATACGCCATCAGGCTTCTCATTGAAGAAAAAAGTGGATACCGCTTGTTGATTAACAAGATCTAACTCTGAGCGACTGCGTGTAACAATATTATTGTAACCTTGTGCTTTCAACTGCCGTACGATAGCAGAACCCACCATCCCTCGATGGCCAGCCACATATATTTTAGAATTCAATGATAAAGACATAATAAGCCACTTACAAAAAAGACATTCACTTTGGAATGCCTATTAGAAATTAGAAAGAGTTATCGATTGCTCAAGACTCTACAGAAAACGACACATCATGGCCATGAGATTTTAAAAGGGCATGCTGTTTCGCTTTTTCATAATCGTACTGAACCATCTCAGCGCACATCTCTTCGACTGTAATTTCAGGCACCCATCCCAGCTTTTGCTTTGCTTTAGAAGGGTCTCCTAATAGGGTTTCTACTTCTGCTGGGCGGAAATAGCGAGGATCCACTTTCACGATAACATCGCCAATCTTAATCACTTTCGCTTTGTCGCCTGAAACAGAGGCGACAGTGCCGACTTCATCAAGGCCAGTTCCAGAGAATTCTAATTCAATACCCAGTTCTTTAGCTGCCATACGAACAAACTCTCTGACTGAGATCTGCTTACCCGTTGCGATAACAAAATCGTCAGGAGCATCTTGTTGTAACATCATCCACTGCATACGGACATAATCTTTCGCATGTCCCCAGTCACGCAGTGCATCCATATTGCCCAAGTATAAACAGCGCTCTAATCCGTGTGAAATGTTCGCGATGGCACGAGTGATCTTACGAGTAACAAAGGTTTCACCACGACGAGGAGACTCATGATTAAATAGAATGCCATTACACGCATACATCCCATACGACTCACGGTAGTTCACTGTAATCCAGTATGCGTACATTTTTGCAACTGCGTAAGGAGAGCGTGGGTGAAATGGTGTGGTCTCTTTTTGAGGGATCTCTTGCACTTCACCATACAGCTCTGAAGTGGACGCTTGATAAAAGCGAGTCTTTTTCTCTAATCCTAAAAAGCGAATAGCTTCAAGAAGCCTTAACGTTCCCATCGCATCAACATCAGCAGTGTACTCTGGGCACTCAAAAGAGACCGCTACATGAGATTGCGCGCCGAGATTATACACTTCGTCGGGTTGAACTTCTTTTAAGATTCGAGTTAAATTAGAGCTGTCAGTTAAATCACCATAGTGAAGAAAAAAATTGGCATTCTCTTGATGGCGATCCTGATAAATATGATCTAAACGTTCAGTATTAAAAGAGGAAGAACGACGTTTAATCCCATGAACCTCGTACCCTTTTTCTAAAAGAAACTCAGCAAGATACGAGCCATCTTGTCCTGTTATTCCTGTTATAAGTGCTTTTTTCATTATTTGTCCTTGAGATAAATACTACTTACTCTTAATTTTTAAACAGAGTAATTAATATAGGTGATCTTTCTTCTTAATCTGCGTATATAATTTTGCCACTTTTGAAAAAACAGAATATCCACAGTAAACAGATAAAAAGTGTTTTATATAGGCTTTGCAATGAAATGATAGATATGAAGCGATTGGCATTGTAATTCCTAACTCATTTCTTAAGACCTTAAGTTCAGCAACAACTTTTAATATATCTGAAGGATTTGTGCTAACACCAAACATCTGCATACAGGAAATATCAACATCTATGTAGTATACAGATGTCTCCTTCATCGCATTAAATAAAAATTTTGAATCAGCAGCTATTTTATATCTAGTATCAAATACACATTCAGAATCAAATAAAGAGCGATGCTGAAAAACCCCTTGATGGCAAGGCAAACTCGGGCGACCACACTCCCAGCTTGATTCATCATACTTAGTGTATGTGTGTAGTAGCCTACCATTCTTATCTACTAATTCGACATTACCATAAACAATTCGATGCTTAGCCGGATCGATTAGCTCAAGCTGAGATAAAAATGGTGACAGCGAAGAGTTTATAAATCTATCGCCAGCACCTAAAAATATAATCCAATCACCGCTAGCTAAAGCACAAGCCTTATTCCAAGCGTCGTATATCCCACTATCATCTTCTGAAATATACTTAGTTACAATATCAGAGTTCTGTTCGATTAAAGATACAGTACCATCAGTAGAGTTACCATCTACAATAATCCATTCAATGTTTGAACGTTTATTCTCTCTAAACGAAGAAATAGTTATATCTAATTCATCGATACAATTGTAAGTTGAAGTGATCACTGTAACTTTCATTTATAGCCTTTATATATTTCGAACACACTATATTTCATCAAGCCAAGAATTCATAACATTGCATATTTTCATTACATCTTCTTTAGTATGAAAATATGAAATTGGTAGACTTAGCGTTGTGCTATGGATTTGTTCACTAATTGGGTAGTCTCCATCAATTATACCTTCCATAGCTACTTGCTTATTAGGTGACACTGGATAGTGAATTTCAGTAGTAACGCCATTATCTAAAAGAAACTCTTTTAATTTATCACGATCTTTATGTCTTATATTAAATATATGGTAAACATCAAAATATTCGTCATCGCATATTGGTTTAATAAACTCATCTGATAGATTATGTAAATAGAACTTAGCCAACTCTCTCTTATGATTCGTTATTTCATGGAGATAGGCCAACTTTACGGACAAAAAACCGGCTTGTATTTCATCTAATCGAGAATTATAACCGACATGTTCATTATAGTACTTCTTTGAACTACCATAATTTCTTAGGGATTTAATTTTATCTGCATATTCACTATCATTAGTGGTTATAGCCCCACCGTCACCTAATGCGCCAAGATTTTTAGTTGGATAAAAACTAAAACAACCAATACCGAACGAACCTACTTTTTTACCTTTATACAGTGCACCATGAGCTTGAGCACAATCCTCAATGATTTTAAGTCCGTACTTGTTCGATAAAGCCACTACAGGGTCCATATCACAAGCTTTACCATATAGGTGTACAACCAAAATTGCTTTAGTTTTAGGTGTTATTTTCTGTTCAATTTTAGAGGGGTCGATATTGTATGATTCGAGCTGAGGTTCAACAAGTACAGGTTTAAAACCATTCTTAACAACTGCAAGGATGGTTGCTATATAGGTATTTGAAGGGAGGATAATTTCGCTTCCAGATGGAAAATCAAACGCATCGATCGCCAAAATCAACGCATCTAGTCCAGACGCGACACCTACAGTATGATCTGTACCGCAGAACTGACTAAATTCTTCCTCAAACGTTCGTACATTGTCACCTAAAATATACCAACCACTTTCAATAAACTCTTGAAATGATTTCTTGTACTTATCAAAAAAGGGTTTGTTCACTTTACGCAAGTTTTCATATTCTATCATTTAGTATGGCTCATCAATATAATCAGCTACATCATAAAACTCTGAAGCAAATACCATCAAAATGGCTCCCTTAGAGAAATTATCCATGGTATGCCAATCTTCAGCTTCTAAAAACAAACATTGGTTATGGCTATCTAAAAGGTATGTGTGTTCAACGTTCCCATTGTTAACATAAATCTCACAGCTTCCACCCAGACATAATAAAACCTGCTTAGTTTTTCTATGTCGATGCCCGCCTCTTTTTGAAGTGACATCATAGATATAATAAAATCGCTTAATTTCAAAAGGCAGGATTTTCTCTACAACAGTCAAAGCCCCGCGTTCATCTTGAAACGTGGGGAGTTCAATTAAATAAGCCATCTAAAGTCCTTTTAACTTACTAACAGAAAAAATGTTATAAGTCCCTTTCAAGTAGCGTTTACCCATTAAAACTAGACCTCTCAACTTAAATGGTAGCTCAACTACCCCATTATAATCAAAGGTCGAATCGATATCTTTAAGGCTGGAAGTGATAGCTTCTAATCGCAGTACATACTCTTTATACAAAAGTCTAACCACATCATTATCGAGCTGATAACAACCCAGATCAACCTTACTGTTGAGTAATAATTTCAATGCATGAAAATGATAAAAAACGAGATCAAAGGGTTGATCGGTTCTTTTCTCAGTAGCAATTATTTTTCCATTTATTTCTTTAAAATTGTATTGCTGAACATTCCATGGAGCAACTCCTCCTCCCAAATGCTGTAACTCATGCACACCTTCGAACTGACTTGGCCAACTATCTAAGTACTTTTGATCACCAAACTTGCCATCTTCAAGACGATTATAACACCATTCATTACAAGCATTGCGCCACCAATCGAGAACCTTCACTCCATTATGATCATTCTTAAAAGTCATAAACTGGACACAATATTTACCGCTTGTCGCTGCTTGGTCATACACAGCAGTATATCTATGCTCAGTGATCAGCACAGAATTATCATTCATTTCATCAATCAAAACTGAAGGATTAGAAAAGAAAAACAAATCAGCATCTAAGTATGTACAATTATCAAGATTATATTTTTCAATTGAATACTTAATAACTGAAGGCGTACAAGTCCAACAATACTCTCCAGCAGTTCTGTCACCTTTAATACTTAACAATGCTTCATCTTCAAGCTCAAATAACGAAACAACGGTCACATACTCTAGGCAGAGTTTATTGAGCAAGTTGTAGCTTTTGTCATCAAAGGCAAAGATAAAGAGGTGAAAGTTGGTACTATGTTTTTTTAGTGACTCATACATCGCTAAACCACGAGTTAGGTAGTTACTATCAAATAACGTGCAAAAATTATGCATCACTTACCTTCTGAAAAACAATAGCAATAGTATGGCCATCAGTGCTTGAATGTGACATTGAATCTCTGAATACCGGCAATAAAAGTGTTGATATTTTGTTTATTATTTTATTCATCCAGCCAATATTAATAGTTTTTATTTCTAGACCTAGAAATTCCTTTATTTTAGTTTGGATACTAGTTGCGTAATACCATTGTTTGTGTACATTTGTGACTTTCTCTTTATACACATCAACGATTTTTAAATTATGTTTATTTGCTATGTATTTTAACGAAGTTTCGTTCCAGTGCAATAAGTGATGCGGAGGAAGATTTAATATATTATTCTGTGAATTTGAAATGAATGCATCATTATTTGGAACTGCTATA
>JAESQY010000118.1 GCA_016764915.1 Aliivibrio sp.
ACGCACCAAAGATTTGCCGGCAATCGCACGCGCCGCCGAATAAGTAGCACCATTCCTAAAGCTATCCCCTGTGAAAATGCCCCTTTTTGGCTCTCTAAAGCAATCGCAGTTGGAATATTACGGGTTGCGTAAAGGATGTTACCGCCAACCATCATTGAGCAGCCCACTTCAGTCAGTATGCGTGAAAAACCACAAATGATAGCGGCTAATAGAGGGAAACGACATTCATATATCAAGCTTAGCCAAGCACGTGGTAGCGAGGCACCTAACGTAAAAGCGGTTTCCAACACACGTTTATCGCTATTTTGAAACGTCCCGTGCATCATTGAGGTTAAAATGGGGAAAGCTATCAACATCTGTCCGATAACCATTGCTTTTTGAGTGAATAGCATCTGCCAATCACCCAGAGGTCCTGCTCGCGAAAGTAGCATATAGAGCAATAAACCAATCACAACTGTAGGCACAGCTTGTAAAGTGCTTACCAAAGAGACAATGATCCATTTTCCTGGAAAATTAGCGTAAGCAAGCGCCAACGCCAATAATAGTGCAGGGATAATGACTAAACTTATCGCCAGCAGAGAGACCGAGAACGATACAGTTACAATTCCCCATAAGGTGGGGTCTGCACTCAATAAAAGTGAGACCGCCTCTTGGGTTGATAGCCAAATATTCACGCTATAAACTCAACCTATTAAACATTATTCAGCACTAGCAACAAACAGCTGTTGACCCGCTAATTTGAAATCATTGATATATTGTTGTGCTTTTGGAGTCACTAACCAATCACTTAACGCTTTGGCACCATCGTAATTGATTGTTGGGTAACGACTAGGGTTGACCAAAATCACTTGATAAGGGTTGAACAGTTTTTTATCACCTTCTACTGCCACCTTTAAATCAAGCTTAGTTTGATAGGCTAACCAAGTGCCGCGATCCGTCATAGTATATGCTTGCAGTTCATTAGCCATATTCAGGGTTGGTCCCATGCCTTGTCCGATGGCTTTATAACCACCAAAGTTAGGTTCTATTTTAGTTTGAGCCCACAATATTTTCTCTTTTTTATTGGTACCAGAATCATCACCGCGAGAGATAAAAGTTGAATTACTGGTCGCTATTGCTTTATAAGCACTGATCACATCTTTTGTACCAAAGATTGCAGCTGGATCTGATTTAGGACCAACAACAATAAAGTCGTTATACATCAGTTTTCGTGGCAGAACACCAAAACCTTGCTCCACAAAGTACGCTTCGGCTTTTGGCGCGTGAGTCATAACTAGGTCAACATCTCCATTTTCACCCATTTTGAGTGATTTACCCGTTCCTGCAGCGAGTACACCAACATGATAACCGCTCTCTTTTTCAAATTTAGGTAATAGATAATCCAATAGACCGGAGTGATAAGTACTGGTTGTGGTTGCCAGCTTAATATTCATATTTTTGGCATCAGCGGCAATGCTATTGGTAACTTGGAATACAGAGAGAAGAGCAATAGAAATGGAGGCATACTTTACTACAGAAGACATACGAAAATTTTCCTTAATATATAAGATTATGTGTGATGTTGGATAATATATAGCAAGGTTAATGCCAAAATAGAATGAATATAAATAAATTCAACGTGCTTATTATAACATCTTGAATAGTAAGGGTATTGATCCAAAGTAATAGATGCTGATTGATGTACAAGTCCAACAAAATCAAAATCTCTTATAAAATTAGATACTTAATTGATATCCCTTGCTACACTGATTTAGGACATTTTGACCCACTCGAGAATAATCATGTCACTTTCCTCTGTTAGCACCACACCCATTTGGAGTGCATTTTCTGTTTTAGTCGTTGATGATGAAATAGGAATGCAAACTATTTTAAAAAAAGCCCTTTCAAAGAAATTTGCTCAAGTTATCACTGCTAGCGATATCAAAGAAGCTGAACGATTACGTAAAATGACGCATTTTGATTTGATGATTCTAGACATTAATCTGCCTGGTCGTTCTGGTATTGATTGGCATGAAGCATTCTCTACACAAGGAAGAGGGTGTGATGTGATCTTTATGACGGGTTATGCTGATCTTGATATGGCAATTAAAGCCCTCCGTATTGGGGCGGCTGACTTTATTCTAAAACCTTTTAATCTGGAACAGATGATGAACTCTGTGCAGCGTTGTATTGAACGCCGCCAGTTAGAGCGAAATAACTTTGCATTGCAGCGAGAGAGTGACATTAATAATCCAATCAACATTATTGGTCATTCTAGTAAAACAGAAGCAATGAAGAGTGTGATGTCTAAAATAGCGCCATCTTCTGCTGCAGTACTGATCCAAGGTGAATCAGGGACGGGTAAAGAGTTGGTTGCTCGTGGAATACATCAGATGAGTAATCGTACCGGACCTTTTGTTCCCATCAATTGTGGCGCCATTGCATCAGATCTGCTAGAAAGTGAACTGTTCGGTCATGTTTCTGGTGCATTTACTGGCGCTAAAAAAAGTCGAGAAGGGCTGTTTCGGGTGGCTAACAATGGCACACTTTTTCTCGATGAAATTGGTGAAATGCCACTCACAATGCAAGCCTCTCTACTCAGAGCAATTGAACAAAAAGCCATTCGTCCTGTTGGCGCGGAAAAAGAGGTGAGTGTTGATGTAAGAATCGTTGCTGCGACTAATCGAGATCTACAACAAGAAGTAGCAAGTGGCCGTTTTAGAGAAGATCTCTATTACCGATTAAATGTACTGATTGTCGAACTTCCACCGCTTAGAGAACGCAAAGAAGACTTAGTCTGCTTGATTGAACATTTTACGACTAAATTGGCGAAAGAGTTGTCGATAGAGCCCGTTCTTTGGACCCACGAAGATGTCGAGTCTATGGGTATGTATGATTGGCCTGGTAATATAAGAGAGCTTAAAAATCTGATAGAGCGTTGTCTTTTATTAGGAAAACCGCCTGTGGATTATTGGCGAGATTTACAACCTGACGAACAAAAAAATGCAGAAGCTCCTGTACAAACCGTTACTATTTCAGTAGAAACTCAGTCTGATCACAGCCAGCATATGTTGGAATATCCTGAGGAGTGGTTATTAAAAGAGGTTGAAAAAGCGCACATTATTAAAGTTGTTTCTGCCCATGATGGTAATAAGTCTGCTGCCGCACGACAGCTTGGAGTCGCAAGAAAAACCCTTGAACGCAAGTTTAAAGAGTGGCATGTGTGCGAGCTAATTGAAAATGAGTCGTAACTTCTTCAAACAATGGCATCGACGTTTTAAAACAATGGTGCGTTATCGTTTACTTTTCTTAACTTCAATGCCGATCATTTTAACTCTGCTGGCCTTAATATTGGTCACCGGGTACTGGTCTGTGACTTACACATGGAAAGAGTCACTAAATCAAGTCGGTGTTAAGTTGGCGGTGGCCACTAACAGTATTGAGATTTTACAAAAAGAACAGCGAACGCTCTTAAATTCAATGGTGAACTCTTATGAATTTCAACGTCTTTTCAAGATTGATGATTCTAGGTTGCAGCAGTGGAGCGCAGAGCAATCAGCAACATACAAACTCGACTTTATCAAATTGCACCCGGTCTCTGAGTTGGATCTATTTTCAGTAAAGAATCAGCGTCAATTGCTTCAAGGAAAACAGGAAACTTTCTTTCAAGTGGTTGATGAGCAGCTTTTAAATTCTCTCTCCTCCACGCTCAGTGTTAAAGCTGAAGTCCCTATTTTGAATAGTGATGAATCGGAGTACCGAGCGTTGATCAGCCGCAGTTTAATTCCTCTTTTTGATCATAACGGCGAATTACAATGGATAATTGACGGAGGATTGCTGCTGAATAACAGCACCTCGTTGGTCGATAGAATTCGCGATCTTATCTATCCACTAGGAAGCTTACCTGATGGTAACTTAGGTACCGTCACTCTTTTTTTAGATGATTTACGAGTCAGTACCAATGTGCCCCTAACTAGTGATGGTACTGCTAGTCGAGCGATAGGAACTCGAGTCTCCTCCGAAGTGAAACAGCGAGTATTGTTAGAAGGTCAGCGATGGATTGACCGAGCGTATGTCTATGATGCTTGGTACATATCGGGTTATGAGCCCATTCATGACAACAATAATACGGTGATCGGTATGCTTTATACTGGTTATCTTGAGTGGCCAATGATTAAGATCTATCTCACTAGTATTGCTGAGGTAGGATCGATAATTTTAATTGTGCTGTTTATTTCTGGTGTTTTGGTTCACCGTGCAGCACGAGATCTGTTTAAGCCTATTGAAAAAATCCATTATGTGGTGAAATCAGTACAAATAGGAAAAAACCGACGCATCGGCGTATTAGGTTTGGACGAACAGCATGAGTTAACCAGTCTCGCACAGCAATTTGATAATATGCTCGATCAACTTGATTTACGCAATACTCAACTTAAAGAGGCCTCTTCACAACTTGAAATTAAGGTAAAGCAACGAACTGCGAGTCTGCATGAAAAAACCGAACAGTTAGAGAACAACATCAAATTATTGAATGTTACCAGAGACAAACTGCTGGTGAATGAAAAATTAGCGGCTTTGGGTGAATTAACCGCCGGAATTGCCCATGAGATCAACAATCCTACCGCGGTAATACTGGGTAATGTCGAATTAGTAAAACTAGAGTTAAGCGGCAGCGGTTTTGATGTCGAAGAAGAGTTTGAAACCATTTTAAGTCAGATAGACAGGATTCGAAATATCACCCGAAGCTTATTGCAATATAGCCGCCATGGTGGCATTCAAGATGAAGTCACCTGGCAATATGTCAACCCAATAATCGAAGAGAGCGTTACTCTCATTCGTTCGGCAACCTCAAAAAAGACGGTGCATATCGAACTTAATCTTAATGCATTACAAAAGGTAGAAATTAACAGACATCATCTGCTGCAAGTACTGGTTAATTTACAGATGAACGGAGTGCATGCCATGAACGGCGAAGGTCGTATTATCGTTAGCAGCGACAACTGGGTAGAACAGGGCGAAACCAAAGGTGCCATCATTACTGTCAGCGACTTTGGCTGTGGAATCTCAGACATGCAGATGAAACGTATCTTTGACCCATTCTATACCACTCGAAGAGATGGCACTGGCTTGGGGTTATCAGTATCACAGAGCCTGATTCATCAAGTTGGCGGGGAGATCACTGCGACGTCTAAAGAGGGTGAAGGCAGCACCTTCACCATTAAATTATTAGCTTCCACTCCAAATTTGTAACCCCGAACGTGCAAAGCTATAACCACCAAGGCGATCCCCTCTACGGTGCACTTCGGTATCTTTTAGCTCGTTTAGCATGTGCTGTACGAGCGTTTTAAAAAATATGTTCTTTGGGATCACCAGCTCAAACGCTTCTGTGTACAGAGGGATAAACGTCAATTGATACTCGCCTGCGGTGCTTTGACTGCCACAACCTACATCAATCTCACTACACGCAATGGCGGCACCAAGCTCTCGTTCACTAAAATAAGTCTGTTCAGCATTAAGATCGTTAATCGACAACTTTTTAGCGTGTAACCACTCATCTAAAGTACGTAAGCTACCAGCACCTTGTTGTCGTAAACCCCACTTATACTGCTTAGAGGTCAACTCAATGCTGTTACTGGATGTGATGGCGTCACTAATACCCACTAATTTAGGGTTAATAATAATGCCTTGAACCCGCTCATAAGCATGAATCAATACCCAATTTCGAGAACCTGTGTACTGCTGCAATAGGGCCGGATGACGCAGTGGTGCTTCGCTAGCTTGACCCCAATGAATGGCACAGATATCAACGTGTCCCTTGCTTAAGAGCGATAGACCTTGTCGACTGCCAGTCGAGGTATAACCGACTAATGCATTACTGCCCAGTTGATTACCCATTTTGCCAACAATCATCTGTAGTAGCGGATCATCTGATCCTGCAATTAATAAGCGATCACTGAATGCACCATTGTGGCATGAATCGATAATCCATTTATCAAGCAATGACTTAGGGAATAGCCATTTACCCGTAATTTTCGTCGCAGGGAGTTGACCATCATTGGCTAGTGCGTACACTTTTTTCTCATTGAGATCTAAATACTCAGCAACTTGCTTAGCGTTTAAAAATTCGGAATGTTCCATTACGCTTGATTACCTTTCACATCAAAGATGACCTGTTGTTGACCTGAGAACACTTGAAAACGGTTTCCCTTAGCACGAGCGATGGTGGTAATACCGAATTTTTTTGCTAAATCCAGACCCATTTGTGTCACTCCAGAGCGGGAGAGCAGCGTTGGTATTCCCATTTGTGCTACTTTAATGACCATCTCAGAGGTTAGACGCCCGGTGGTATAGAAGATCTTATCGCCACCTGTTTGGTGATTTAGCCACAACTCACCAGCAAGAGTATCAACGGCGTTATGACGACCTACATCTTCGACGAATGAGACTATCTCAGCTTGCCCATTATCACATGAGCAGACAGCACAACCATGAACAGCGCCGGCTGCTTTATAGGTATCGTTATAGTGAGTTAAAGCTTCAAGGGTCGCGTAAATATCCGACTGTTTAATCGTCACTTGAGGTACTTGATAATCGTCAAGTTGTTTCATCACGTTGCCATACATGGTGCCTTGGCCACAACCGGATGTGACCGTTTTTTTCTGCAGCTTTTTGTCTAAATGGTCCGTGTTCTCGGTGGTGATAACGGCCGCAGAGTTGGTTTCCCAATCAATGATAACGGTCTCTAATTTCTCAAGGTCGCTAATAAAACTTTGATTTTTTAGATAACCAAGTACCAAAGCATCAGGTCTTGCTCCTAATGTCATCAGCGTAACGACTTCGTGCCAATTAAGCAGTATCGTAAGCGGTCTTTCGCAAGCTACGTGTTTAGTCAGGATCTCTCCATATTCGTCCATAACCTCAACAGCTAAGGTTTGATTAGGAGCCGGACTGGTTTTTATTATTTTTGGTAGATGAGACAAGTTATTTCCTTAAATTCGAGAGAAAGGCATCAATATACAAAGCAAACGCCATTCCACATTGATGAAGAGTAGTCAATTAGGAAAAAATCTTTAAAACTGGTGCGAATTTTGCAATTACATCACTCTATAGTCGTTAATTTGAGTAGATGGTGTTATGTCACACATCAATAAACCAAAAGAAATCATACCGAAACTTCAGGCAATGGCCAAAAGTAATGCGGTTTGGCCCATTGGTATTATTTTACAGCCTATTGAAAAAAAAGTGGGACGTTGGCGCGAAGATACCTTTGAAATTTCTGGAGTGACGCTGAACACGGAGCATCAACAACACTCTAACGAAAATCACTGGCACGTCATGAACCTTGATCTATACAGGGATGAGCGGAGTGATTATCGGTTTAATTTAAGCTCATCAAATCCAAAGCTGTTTATTATCGTAGAGCAACAATCTAGTGATGCTAAACCGAAGCTTGTTGCTGTAACAGCATCACAAACAGCCGTTGGAAACTACTTAGATGGTGAGTATCTAGTGCTATCTACTGCATTGCCTCTTCCCATACAGGCATGGATGGAGGCTTTTATTGGTCGACATGGCGAGCTTTTAGAGTTAGGCCGAAAAAAACGCAAAGGAGCGGGGAGATCGAATGAGCAGTAATTTTTTTTCAACGTTGGTCGAAAAACAAGTCTGAATCTCAAATGGAGCAGGGAGAGTGTCTTGAGAAAATCGAAAACGATACCCCACAACTTTCAGCTGATAAAGTGGAAGATAGCGTAACTGAAGAGAGTGACATTGAGCTTACCATGAGTGATGTCGACACACTTGATGGCAACAGTAGCATTTCGGCCTTCATGACGGAAGGTGTTGAAAAATCAATTAAAAAAGCGGCACTAAAAAAGATTTTCCTCTCAGATGAGTTCAATGTCGTCGATGGCTTAAACGATTATGATCATGATTATGCCAGTGTTGG
Source organism: Aliivibrio sp. (assembly GCA_016764915.1). GTDB lineage: Bacteria > Pseudomonadota > Gammaproteobacteria > Enterobacterales > Vibrionaceae > Aliivibrio_A. The sequence continues at coordinate 7,928 of JAESQY010000118.1, forward strand.
TAGCTTGCCATCTGAAATTGCTCAAACGTTAAGACAGTGGATAAACAGTGACGATGAGAATGAAACAGACTCGCAAACTGAACCTGTTACCACTGAAGCTAATATTGAAACTAGAGCGGATGAAAGCACAACCACTGAGCCGGCCGTAATATCGACAGTCGGTGATGAATTTGCCACTGAACAGCATGAAAATGAATACACAGTGGAAACTGAGAATAAGACAAAAAAGACCACATAAATAACCGGGACATTTTGTCTCGTTATTTCAGACAAAATGTCGTAAGTATAAAAATGTCCACTCAATCAAGCAGACTTTAACTCCTTTCTAGTCATTATTACTCCCCCAAAGATGGTTCGTTACTTGCAGCTCACTCTATATATAACAAATACAATTAAGGTGATAGCAACGACTATCATCACGTGCAATTAATGTCAGCACAGGATCATCATGTTAAATACCTATTTAAGTCAGTATGTTACTCAAAATGGTGCTGCTCGGCAGGCCGCCGTAAGTGGCACTGTAGAGTTATCCAATTTAATTCCTCCCACGGTCAGTTATCAGAGTGAAGGAAACCTACTTATCGTAGGCCCTTATCATATTATTACGGATCTTGAGTCGCATTTTTCAACACTGAACAGCATTACTTTACTCGCTACTGACTCGCCGATCATGAATGACTCAGACCAGAAAGCAAATAATCTGTATGTCGCTGATAGCGTCTCTTTATCCGGTTATTTAGGCGCTTTTGTCGTCACTTGTCGTAACCATGGTATCAACACGGTGTTATCCACAGCAGCGATTCGACAGCCCTGTTTTGATCTCGTTTTGGATATGAGCCTGAACGGATTGATGAGTGAAGAAGTTCCTGTTCCTGGCTATTACCCTGTTGGCAGAGGTTACCCAAAACTGGCTTCAGTCATAGAGGAGATTCCTGATTTAATTGGCACCTTTGATAAGCCAAAATATTTCAGATTTCAATCCGATCTTTGTGCTCACAGCTCAAGAGGTGTCAAAGGCTGTGAGAGATGCATAGATTCGTGTCCTGCGGGGGCGTTAACCAGTGAAGGTACAGAGAAAACAGGTCATCATATTCAGATTAACCCCTATTTATGTCAAGGTGTTGGGACATGTGCGACTTCGTGCCCGACAGAGGCGATCAGCTACGCCTTTCCAGATGCGAAAAACACTCAACACTTCACCCAACGTTTGCTTAACCGTTATTATGAAAGCGGTGGTAAAAATCCGATTCTACTATTTTGCAGTAAAAGACATGCGCACTTCAATTTAACAGCACTGCAGAACTTACCTGAAAATGTCATTCCAATAGAGCTTGAAGATTTACCCTCTGTTGGTATAGATAGCTGGTTTTCAGCACTGATCAATGGTGCCGCACAAGTCCTATTTGTCGCGAGCAGACGCATGCCAAAAACCGTAATTCGAGTGTTGGAACAAGAGGTAAACATTGCGCGCTCTCTCTTAAAGGATCTTGATCAGCAGCCAGACCGAGTTCTCATCACCTACGTCGAAGATTTACACCAGCCAAGGCTAATCAGTCAACCGATGACCCGTGAGAACATGACACTCGATGGCACTAAACGAGAAAAGTTATTTACGGCTTTAGATTGCCTTGCCAAGATCACTACACCTACCGAGGTCATCACTGAAGTAGACATTGGCGCCCCTTTTGGACGAGTAAACTGCTTAACAGAAAATTGCACCATGTGCATGAGTTGTGTCGCTGTCTGTCCAACACGCGCATTACATGCCAATCCAGATAGTCCTAAACTGCTATTTATAGAACAAGATTGTGTGCAGTGCGGTTTATGTGAAAAAGCGTGTCCAGAGCAGGCCATCTCTTTACAACCTCAGATGAACTGGAACCCATCAAACAGAAAGTCCATTACTGTACTGCATCAAGAGCCTGCTGCTCAATGTCTATGCTGTGATAAACCCTTTGCGCCGCTTTCAATGGTCAACATGTTGATAGATAAGCTACAGGGTAACTCCCACTTCAATACTGAACAGTCACTGCGTAGATTATCTATGTGTGAGGATTGCCGAGTTAAAGATATCTTTAACGATTTGGCAGATAACCCAGAACAACAACTCAATCTATAAGGCTTTGCGATGAATTCAGTTTATGAACAACAATCTCTTAGAGTCGAAATCTATTCGGTATTGGCCCGGCTCTATAGAGAAGCACCTGATCAAGATGTTCTTGAGTGGTTGCAAAACCTCGAAGTTGAAAGCTTAACTAATCACTTAAACCCGATGGTCACGGCATGGTCTCTGTTAAGACTGACCGCTCAGAACACAAGCCTAGAGTCAGTCGAAGATGAGTACCAAAACATCTTTATTGGTATTGGACGAGGTGAAATTGTCCCTTTTGCATCTTGGTATCTAACGGGCTCACTGATGGAAATGCCTCTGGCCCATCTTCGTAATGATCTTATGCAGCTCGGTTTTGTAAGAGAGGAGTCCGTAAAGGAGCCTGAGGACCATTTTTCGGCTTTGCTAGAAGTGATGTCAATGCTGGCCGATGTCGGTGATGAGAAGGAACAACAGCTGTTTTTTAACCGTCACATTACCAGTTGGTATCACCGTTTTTGTCATGACCTAAAACTCAGTAAAAGCTCTGTTTTTTATGCGGCACTCGCAGAGCTAACCCAAACGTTTATCTCAATAGAACAGACCCGTTTTATCGAGGCCCCACAAACCAAGAAATGTGCGCTAAATGCGTAGTTTTACAGTGAATATACATGGAGAAATGGAAATGACTGATAAAAAAATTGATAGCGAAAGACGCTCTATTTTAAAAGGCATAGCCACTGTAGCTACCGCAGCCGCTGTTTCAACGGCGGTGACCTCTACGGCTAAAGCAGATGAGATCGTGCAACCAAACAGTGATGATAATAAAAAAGGCTATCACGAAACTCAACACATTCGTGATTACTACAACACTCTATAATAAGGCGGAACAGACTAATGAAATTAACAAAACGTTCCGATTCGACCGTTACTGAGCAACAAAAGTTTGGCATTAGCCGTCGTTCATTTATTAAAAGCAGCACCATTGCTGCCAGTGGTGCTGCCGTTGCTTCAAGCATGTTTGCCCCAGGAATGATGAAAAAAGCGCAAGCTCAAACGGTATCCAAAGAGGTTAAGACCGAGATTAAACGTACCATATGCTCACACTGCTCGGTAGGTTGTGGCATATACGCTGAAGTGCAAAATGGCGTATGGACAGGGCAAGAACCCGCTTTTGACCACCCATTTAACGCAGGTGGACATTGTGCCAAAGGGGCTGCGCTTCGAGAGCATGGTCATGGTGAACGCCGCTTGAAATACCCAATGAAGTTAGAAAACGGTAAATGGGTCAAACTAAGCTGGGAAGATGCCATTAATGAGATTGGCGACAAAACACTAGCGATCCGCAAAGAGTCAGGGCCTGACTCTGTCTATTGGCTTGGCAGCGCAAAACACAATAACGAACAAGCGTACATATACCGTAAAATGGCCTCACTATGGGGAACCAATAACGTTGATCACCAAGCGCGTATTTGTCACTCAACAACCGTAGCAGGGGTAGCAAATACCTGGGGTTACGGCGCCATGACCAACTCATTTAACGATATGCACAATTGCAAATCCATTCTGTTTATTGGATCCAACCCAGCAGAAGCGCACCCGGTAGCTATGCAGCACATTCTTATCGCCAAAGAGAAGAACAACTGTAAGATCGTAGTAGCGGATCCTCGTCGAACTCGTACTGCTGCAAAATCTGATCACTATGTTTCGCTTCGTCCAGGCTCTGATGTCTCTTTCATCTGGGGTGTGCTGTGGCATGTCTTCGCCAACAAGTGGGAAGACAAAGAGTTCATTAAACAGCGCGTTTTCGGTATGGATGAGATACGAGAAGAGGTGGCTAAATGGAAACCAGAAGAGGTGGAGCGTGTCACTGGTGTCAGTGAAGCCGATGTATACCAAACCGCAAAACTGCTATCTGAAAATAGACCTGGCTGTGTGGTTTGGTGTATGGGTGGTACGCAGCACACTACCGGTAATAACAATACCCGAGCTTACTGTATTTTAGAGTTAGCCCTAGGGAACATGGGTAAAGCGGGTGGTGGTACTAACATCTTCCGTGGTCACGATAACGTACAAGGCGCAACCGACTTCGGCGTGTTATCTCATACGCTTCCAGGTTATTACGGCTTATCAGATGGCGCATGGAAACACTGGAGTAAAGTGTGGGATCTCGATATTGACTGGGTGAAAAATCGCTTCGATCAACAGAAATACAGCGGTAAGAACCCAATGAACAACATGGGTATTCCCGTCTCACGTTGGGCCGATGGTGTATTAGAAAATATAGATAACATTGAGCAGAAAGATAATATTCGCGCCATGTTCTATTGGGGCCATGCGGTTAACTCACAAACCCGTGGAACTGACATTAAAAAAGCCATGAAAAAGCTCGATATGATGGTCATTATTGACCCATATCCAACAGTGGCTGCGGTAATGCACGACAGAACTGATGGCGTCTATCTACTGCCAGCAACAACTCAATTTGAAACTTATGGCTCGGTCACAGCGTCAAACCGTTCGCTGCAGTGGCGAGACAAAGTCATTGAACCGTTGTTTGAGTCCAAACCTGATCACGAGATCATGTACCTTTTGACCAAAAAACTGGGATTCTCAGATCAACTGTTTAAACACATTAAGATTGAGAACAACCAACCGAATATTGAAGATATTACGCGTGAATACAACAGAGGTATGTGGACCATCGGTTATACCGGTCAAAGCCCTGAACGCCTAAAAGAACATCAGAAAAACTGGCACACCTTCCATCACACTACCTTAGAAGCAGAAGGAGGACCAATACATGGGGAAACCTATGGATTACCGTGGCCGTGTTGGGGAACGCCTGAAATGAAACACCCAGGTACCCACATTCTGTATGACACGTCCAAACCCGTTGCTCAAGGTGGTGGTAATTTCCGTGCTCGCTTCGGTGTTGAGTTTGAAGGAAAAAGCCTATTGGCTGAAGACAGCTATCCGAAAGGGTGTGACATTGAAGATGGTCATCCCGAATTTTCTGACAAGCTACTCAAGCAGCTCGGCTGGTGGAACGAGCTCACAGCAGATGAGAAAGCGGCAGCCGAAGGAAAGAACTGGAAAACCGATCTCTCAGGCGGAATTCAACGCGTAGCGATTAAACACGGTTGTATGCCATTTGGTAATGCCAAAGCTCGAGCGATTGTATGGACCTTCCCAGATCGGGTGCCAAAGCACAGAGAGCCACTCTACACCCCAAGACGTGACCTCGTCACTGATTATCCAACATGGGATGACAGTAAGTCTATCTACCGTCTGCCTACGCTGTATAAATCAATTCAAGATCAAGATTTCTCCAAAGAGTATCCAATCATCTTAACTTCTGGCCGATTGGTTGAGTATGAAGGTGGTGGGGAAGAGACACGATCTAACCCATGGCTTGCCGAACTGCAACAGGAGATGTTTGTCGAAGTGAACCCGAAAGACGCCAATGACATCGGTTTTAAAGATGGTGACATGGTGTGGGTTGAAGGGGCTGAAAAGGGCCGTATTCACGTCAAAGCGATGGTCACTCGCCGAGTGAAACCCGGACTTGCCTTCCTGCCTTTCCATTTCGGAGGGAAATTTCAAGGCGAGGATCTTCACGATAAATACCCTGAAGGCTCCGCGCCATATGTTACAGGTGAAGCTGCAAATACGGCTACCACCTATGGCTATGATCCGGTGACTCAAATGCAAGAGTCTAAAGTCACTCTTTGTAAAATCACTAAAGCGTAGGAGTTAACAAATGGCCCGTATGAAATTTCTTTGTGACACCAAACGCTGCATTGAGTGTAATGGCTGTGTCACCGCGTGTAAAAATGAAAACGATGACGCTTTAGAGTGGGGTATTCAACGTCGTAGAGTGGTTACCCTAAACGATGGGGAGGTAGGCGAAAATTCCATCTCTGTTGCTTGTATGCACTGTACCGATGCCCCTTGTATGGCAGTTTGCCCAGCTGACTGCTTCGTACAGACCGAAGATGGCATTGTTCTGCATAATAAAGATCTCTGTATCGGTTGTGGTTATTGTCTGTTTGCCTGCCCATTTGGTGCGCCTCAGTTCCCGAAACAGGGTGCGTTTGCCGAACGTGGAAAAATGGATAAGTGTACTTTCTGTGCTGGTGGCCCAGAAACAGAGAACGGATCGATTGAAGAGCGTCAGAAGTATGGTTCAAACCGTATCGCAGAAGGCAAATTACCTATGTGTGCTTCGCTGTGTTCAACCAAAGCGCTTATTGCTGGTGATGCTCAAAAAGTGTCTGAGATTTTCCGCCAACGTGTTGTTGAGCGTGGTGCCAAACAGGCGGGTTGGTCTAACGGAGAAGATATCTCTTACGACGCAACCAAAAGCTAGAAGCAATAACACTTAACTTACTGTGCGATCCCTAAGGGTTGCACAGCAGAAACAACAATTTTTCATTGGAGAACGCTATGCATTCAAGGCTTTTAAGACGTCTTGCAGCATCAATACTCTCTCTCGTTTTCGTACTAACTTCGGCGCTGTTTAGTGTTCAGAGTGTGGCTGCAGACAGCTCTAAACCATCTAATAGTGCCCAGCAAGAGATGACACAACTGGCTGGCGCAGACTATTGGCGTCAAGTTCGAGACGGTGAAGAGGGCTACACCACCTCGACCTCACCCGAACACGGGATGTTAATCAATGTACCGGGACAGACGTGGTTTAAACTGAAAGAGAAGTGGATGTCTCCCTTAGGGGCATTGGCCATTTTTGGCAGCTTAGCAATGGTCACATTGGTCTACTTTATTGTGGGGCCTCTTAAATTAAGCAAACCGAAAACAGGCAGAAAAATACAGCGCTGGAGCCGCATTGATAGGGCGCTGCACTGGAGTATGGCCTTTACTTTCTTAACCCTAGCATTTAGTGGTTTAAGTTTGGTGTATGGTAAACACTTTTTAAAACCCATTGTATCAACCGATATATGGGGGTTGATAATTATGGCGGCCAAGCAGTATCACAATTATGTCGGCCCAGTCTTCTTTATTCTATTAATGACAGTTTTGATAAAATGGTGGCGCAAAAGTGTCATTAACAAGGTTGATATTCAGTGGTTTCTCAAGCTCGGTGGTATGGTTGGTAAACATAAAGGCACTCATCCATCGGCTGGATTTTCCAACGGCGGTGAGAAAATGATCTTTTGGTTACTGATTTGGTTTGGGGCTGTTGCTGCGTTTAGTGGTTTTGTACTCGACTTCCCAATCTTTGGCCAACTTCGCAGAGACATGGAGTTATCAAATCTTATTCATATGTTCTCAGCCTTAATCTTGATCTGTGGTTTTATTTTCCATATCTACATCGGCCTGTTTGGCATGGAAGCCGCGCTTGATGGCATGATCACCGGTGAAGTCGACGAAACGTGGGCCAAAGAGCACCACGATTTATGGTATGAGCAGGTGAAAGATCTTCCTGAAAACAATAAAGATAAACCTGATAACCGTTAACTAAGCCGTTATCACTCTTAATCAAAAGCCAACCATTGTGTTGGCTTTTATCATTAAAGACTAATGTCTACTTTACTCTACGATCAATTGTTGATTGAATAGGGCGTATAAACAGAACAGTGACAAGGAGTTATCATGCTGTTTCCTTATAAAAATATCGTAATATTAACTGGGGCTGGTATCTCTGCGGAGTCTGGAATAAAAACCTTCCGAACCAGTGACGGATTATGGGAAGACCACAAAATTGAAGATGTCGCCACGCCAGAAGGGTTTCACAAAGATCCTGAACTGGTGCAATCGTTTTATAATCAGCGCCGTTTAAAACTGCAACAGTCAGCTATCGCTCCTAATGATGCACACCTTGCGTTAAGCCGTTTAGAGGAACACCTTGATGGTAACGTCACCATCATCACACAGAATATCGATAACCTGCATGAAAGAGCCGGCAACACCAATATCATTCACATGCACGGTGAGTTATTAAAAGCACGCTGCTCTGAGTCATCCCAAGTGATTGAGTGGAAAGAGGACATCCATACTGGTGAGTTATGTCACTGCTGCCAAATGCCAGCCCAATTACGACCTCATATTGTCTGGTTCGGCGAGATGCCACTGGGAATGGGGAAGATCCATGATGTCTTAAACAATGCAGACCTCTTTATCTCCATCGGCACATCAGGTTCGGTCTACCCAGCTGCAGGATTCGTCCACGAAGCAGCCCTCAATGGCGCTCACACGGTCGAAATCAACCTAGAACCGAGTGCGGTACAGAATGAGTTTGCAGAAAAGCGCTACGGCAGAGCAGGCACACTCGTCCCAGCATTTGTGGATGAAATCTTGGCGATGTAATAAACAGAACGTGGAGGCGTGCTATGGTTCCATGTTTTAAACATCAAAACCATCACAAACACTGTCCATCTATACAGAAACACGTAAAGCCTTCTTTTCACAAGTCACATTTATAACTTTGCTGTAACGCACTAATTATTCAAGAGATTTATGCTACTCTATGAAAAATCATTGAATGATAAGATGTTATATTTTTAAGGGAATAAATTGAAGAACCTTAAGGTACTAATTTTAGTAGGCTTGATTGCAGTTTTTATACTGCTGCTACTTCCTATAGCCTTTTATGCTAATTCTTTTGGCATCGGTATATGGAATAGTCATAAAAATTGGGGAGTGATGGGGAGTGCTATTGGTGGTATTTACACTGCGATATTCGCATTCTTAACTCTTCTAGTACTGATATGCCAAAGTTTGTTCTACTTCTGGTCACATAGATACACAATGGACATGGGTTATATCAGAGACAATAGATCTGACTTCAATGAATTATTCGACAAACTCGATTCAGGCTTATCAGAAAATGACAGTACAGTTCGTATTCAGCTATTGGAAATGATCGAATCAATACCAGAAGAAGATCTTTTGAATCCAGAAAATTTTCAGGTTATACGGAACTTTAATTCTAAGTATCCTCATATTATTCCAATATGGGTGGCACTTCAGCCTATTTTAACTGCGTTATCACATCACAAACGTTTCCCTTACCTACACAGTTTTGAGGCTGTGCGACTAAAAACAGCCTCTATTCTAACCTTTAGAGTTTGTGTTGCCCTAGATAAAGTACTATACGGCCTCAAAGGGATAGAGTTAAACAGATGTCATTACTGGCAACCACAAACATGACGAACTAGAATAGGTGTCGCGTAACCGACACTTTATTCAGGTGTGAACAAGCCCGAAGCCTCTCTCTATATATAGTAAATTGTTGACCCTTTGATCCTTCAGGTTCAACTAACGAGGACAAACGTCCTAACAAAGCCTAAACCCAATCGGTAACGACAAGCGCATAGCGACTAACGTGACCAATTGAATGAGAGTAGGAACTCAACTGCGCACTCACATTTTCAACTTCACTGATTTCATTTAATACAAGCTCAACACTTACTCACTCGCAAGGGCATCCATTCAGGTATATCTTCATGTTGAGATCGGCTTACACTGTAATCCTGTTCACCTGTTGTGAGATGTTTCCTGTGATCGTACCAAGAAGTCAGCTTACCTGCACAAAAGCAAAGCCCTATCGAATAAGTGAGATCAGACACATTAATCAAATGATCACTCCAGCCTTGAAGCCTATACGTCGATTGCGTACACTTATCTTATGAGGAGTGTATTTGTCGAATCCACTATATTTGAAAAATACCGTGATGAATTCCTCAGTGATGAAGAGTTCAGACAATTCCAATCAGATCTAATGTCCAATCCTAAACGAGGGAATGGCATTTATGGAGGTATGGTGTAATGAGCAATCGTGACCTATTTACAGAGCTAAATTCAGCTCTTACTGAAGCTAAAAAACACTCAGAAGGGAAACTAACCCTTAAAACACACCAAGTAAACGATATTAATGAACTGGATATATCTCCTGATGAGATCGTTCATATTCGAGAGCAATTCAATATGTCACGAGGTGTATTTGCTCGCCTATTACATACTTCATCTCGTACCTTAGAGAATTGGGAGCAAGGACGCAGTGCACCAAATGGTCAAGCCGTAACTCTTCTAAAACTGGTACAGCGCCACCCAGAAACCCTTACACACATAGCTGAGCTATAAACAGATAGAGTGTCTTATGTCATGACAGCCTAGGAGCCGTGTTAAACGGACTCCACAGCATATCTTTAATCAACTCAGCTCACTGCGGTTCCTAAACTCCTCTAATACATGAGAATTGGCGATAGCGCCGATATTCTCTATCACTTTGCCATGCACGGCGTCTCTCACGGCGATTTCCGTCAGCTTACCTGAGCGCGTCCGTGGAACTTCCGATACCGTTAAGATGATGGCAGGCACATGCCTTGGACTGCAGTTGGTTCTAATCTCCGTTTTAATTGCTTTTTGCAGCTCTGGCGTTAACTGACAATCCGGTGCCAGCTGAACAAACAGCACCACTCGAACATCATTATTCCATTGCTGGCCAATCACAATAGAGTCAACAACATCAGCAACTTTAGCCACTTGGCGATAGATCTCTGCGGTACCAATTCTTACGCCACCAGGATTGAGGATCGCATCAGAGCGGCCATAAAAAATCAATCCAGCTTGTTCAGTCTCCATCACGAAGTCACCGTGGTGCCATATATCGTGATATTTAGACCAATAAGCGGCATGGTATTTATTACCGTCTGGATCGTTCCAAAACCCAATAGGCTGATTGGGAAAGCTATTACGACAAACCAACTCACCTCGATGTCCTATCAGTTTATCTGTTGGTTCACTGCTACCTTCAACAGACTGCACTACCGCAACATCCATCGCTAGGCCTTTACCTTGACATGCGCCTTTGTAAATCGGGGAATAGGCATTACCAATCGCAAAGCAACCGCAAATGTCAGTGCCACCAGCGATAGAGCTTAACAATAGATCGCTTTTGATATGTTTGTACGTAAAGTCGAAAGAGTCAGAGCTTAATACCGAACCGGTTGAACAGATAGTATTTAAGGAGCCTAATGAGTAATAATCACTAGGGAAGTAGTCTACTTTTTCTAACTGCTCTAGATACTTAGCCGAACAGCCCAGCAGAGTCACACTGTCACTATTACAGATTTTCCACAGTCGAGAAATATCAGGAAAAGCAGGGTTACCATCAAAAAGAACTAACGTCGCACCACTGGCTAAGCCAGATACCATCCAGTTCCACATCATCCATCCACAGGTGGTGAAGTAGAACATTTTATCTTGAGGCTTCACATTACAATGCAGTTGATGCTCTTTTAAGTGGCTGAGTAACATCCCGCCCACTGAGTGAATGATGCATTTCGGTTTGCCGGTGGTGCCTGAAGAGTAGAGGATGAACAGCGGATCATTAAACTGACACGCTAC
>JAESQY010000119.1 GCA_016764915.1 Aliivibrio sp.
GGATGGCAACTCATGGTTCAAATGAATATTTCCGATCAAACGATCGCTTCGTTTAATCTGATGTTTCTCTGTCGTTTGACTCCCAATGTTTCTGCCCAGACTAGTAACCGTTAAGCTGGCTCCATTTAATAAACTTGCTATAATCGATTGTAAACTCTTTCTGCGAGTTTTGTGCATTGTGGGTGTGACTTCTAATATTAAATCATTCAAAATGGTTGTCGCTTCCATGGCATTTCTCTGTTGGGTTTGTTTGGCGATAGATCTGATCACCAAATGCCATGAAAGTTCATTTTAATTTATATTACCTTATTGTTTTTATTATATATTTTGTGGGGATTCGTCAGACTCAGGGGTGCTTGGTAACATACAAGTTATATCCTAAACCTGAAATATGAGACTATCTAAATGATTACGTTGCAAGAAAAAATTTGGATATGATCAGTGTTTTATACAAAAACCGCCATTGAATTCTATTTAAATAAGTTCAATCGAACTTAGCTTTTTATTTAGTTTTTATTTAACATTTAAGTACTCTAAGCACTCATCTACTTCGCTAGTTGACCCCATAATAACGGCAACACGTTGATGAATATGAGACGGTTCAATAGCTAAGATACGTTCTTGCTCTGTAGATGCTTTACCATTGGCATTTTCAACTAACATAGCCAATGGATTTGCTTCATACAACAAACGTAATTTAGCAGGTTGCTGAGGACTTTTAGTATTATTTGGATAACAAAAGATACCGCCACGAGACAAAACACGATGTACATCACCTACCATTGCGCCATTCCAACGCATATTATATTTTTTCGCCCGCGTCCCCTCGTTACCTAAAAGAAGATCATTGATATAATGAGTGAAGCCTGCTGACCATTGATGGTAGTTTGACATATTCACAGCAAACTCTTGCGTTTCGGTCGGGATATCCATTTGCTCGGTGGTCAGTAAATAACAACCCTGCGTTTTATCTAAGGTATATAAACGAGATGGACCACCGGTCGTCATCGCCAATAAAGTAGACGGGCCATATAAAACATAACCAGCACAAACTTGCTCAGTGCCTTTTTGTGAAAATTGTAATTCGCTCTCAGCAGACACATCATCCTTTGCGCGGTAAATGGTAAAAATCGTACCTATCTGACCATTTATATCAATATTTGAAGAACCATCAAGCGGGTCAAAAGCAACAATATAAGGTGCACCTTTCGTCGCAGCAACCACATAGTCTTCTTCTTCAGAGGCAATTGTTCTTACTTTGCCACTTTCTAATAACATGTCTTTAAGTAACTGATTACTTATGATGTCTAATTTCTTTTGAGTTTCACCTTGGATGTTCTCATCAAGCGTAGAGCCAAGTACATTAGATAATGCTCCTTGACCCACTCTGAATGAAATTTCTTTACAAGCCGTTAATATCGTTTTGATTAACAAGATTAATTCAATGTCGACATTGTCCTGCTCTAAACAGGGAATTAAGCGTTTCATCATTAATCCTTATATCTTTCAAGGCAATTTAGCTCTTTAAATGAAAGAGCTAAACGCTCGACCATCGACTGTTCTAATTTACGTAGCCATACCCGTGGGTCGTAATATTTTTTGTTAGGTACATCATCACCGGTTGGGTTACCAATTTGGCTTTGAAGATACTCTGTATTAGCACGGTAATAATTAGCAACACCTTGCCAACTGGCCCATTGCGTATCAGTATCAATATTCATCTTGATTACACCATAACTTATCGACTCACTAATTTCTGCAGGACACGAACCAGAGCCACCGTGAAAAACAAAGTTTAATGAATTAGGCGCTAAACCATATTTTTCACTCACAAACGCTTGTGAGTCTTTCAAAATCTTGGGCGTTAATTTAACGTTACCTGGTTTATAGACACCATGCACATTACCAAATGAAGCGGCGATGGTGAATGAGTTACATCCCTTACTCAATTGCTGGTAAGCATAAGCAACATCTTCTGGTTGGGTATAAAGTAATGATGCATCAAGGTCGGTATTATCAACGCCATCTTCTTCTCCACCGGTACAACCAAGCTCAATTTCTATACCCATATCTAGTTTTGACATACGAGAGAAATACTGCTGACAAGTCTCAATATTTTCAGTTAAACTTTCTTCTGATAAATCCAACATATGTGAGCTAAATAAAGGCTTTCCGTGTAATTTATAATACTTTTTCCCTGCTTCTAGTAAGCCGTCAATCCAAGGTAAAAGTTTTTTAGCTGCATGATCGGTATGAAGAACAACAGGTATGTCATAATGTTTTGCAACTGCATGAATATAATGCGCCGCAGCTATAGCACCCACAATTGATGCTTGATGATTTTTTAATGGTGCGCCCTTACCTAGAAAAAATGCTGCGCCACTGTGTGACAATTGGATAATAATCGGTGATTTACATTGATAAGCCGCTTCAAGGGCTGCGTTAATCGAATTCATGCTAACAACATTGACTGCTGGAAAAGCAAAACCTTGCTCACGGGCAACCCGATACAATGTCGTTAAATGTGCTCCGCTAACTACACCCGGCGGAACTACATTAGTTAAATTTGTCATTAATAAACCATATAAATAAAATATTTAAGAAAAGTATGAAACTGATATCGATGAACCGATATCAGTTAATAAAACAAGTTCATGCAATGTTTTAGGGTGCTGCTCACTGAAGTCCAAGCACCAAATTTCGCGGGTAATAATAACGCGTGATTAAAGCGATCCAATTAACGAGCTGTTATTCAAATCATTAATACATCTTGCACCGGTTAGCGTCATTGCCACGCGCATTTCTTTTTCATATAAATCAAGTAGGTTTTCAACACCTTGTTGTCCTTGCGCTGCTAACGCGTAGATATAAGACCGTCCTAACATCGCGCAATCAGCACCCAATGCGAGCATACGTACAACATCAAGTCCTGAACGAATACCTGAATCAACAAAGATTTTCAGGTCGTTTTTCACCGCATCAGCAATGGGGGATAGTGCTTTGACTGAAGACAAGACTCCGTCTAACTGACGCCCTCCATGATTAGATACAACAATACCATCAGCACCAAATTTCACAGCATCCTTAGCATCTTCAACATCGAGAATACCTTTAATTATCATAGGACCATCCCAAAAGTCTCGGATCCATTCCAAATCTTTCCAAGAAATAGAAGGGTCAAAGTTATCACCTAGCCAACCAATATAGTCTTCCAAATTAGTAACCTCACCTCGATAAGCCGAGACATTACCTAAATCATGTGGTTTGCCCAATAATCCAACATTAATTGCCCAATGAGGATGAAGCGTAGCCTGTAAAATTCTCTTTGAAGCAGCAAAAGGACCACTCATGCCCGAATGCATGTCGCGATATCGAGCACCCGGAACTGGCATATCAACAGTAAATACAAGTGTTTTAACCCCTGCCGCCTTCGCACGTTCTAAAACGTTTTTCATAAAGCCACGGTCTTTAAGTACATATAGCTGAAACCACATAGGCCGTTTAATTGCAGGCGCTACTTCTTCAATAGGGCATACAGAAACAGTCGACAGGGTAAAAGGAATACCTTTATTTTCAGCGGCTTTAGCTGCTTGAACTTCACCTCGTCTAGCATACATACCTGTTAAACCTACAGGTGATAATGAAATAGGTAGACTCATCTTTTCACCGAAAATATCAGTAGATAAATCCAGCTCAGACATATCATTCAGTACACGTTGTCTTAACCCAATGTCAGCTAAATCTTCAACATTACGAGCTAATGTTCGCTCACTATAAGAGCCGCCATCAATATAGTGAAATAAAAATGGAGGCAACTTCTTTTTAGCCGCATTTCGGTAATCTGTTGGAGCAGAAATAATCATGGTAATTCTCTCTTAGTTACACTTTTTACCAGTACTTATTGAAGTAATGAGTACTGGTAAACGTGCCTGTTAGTTATGCTGCGTTATTTGCAGTTACTTCAACAACAACCTGTTCGCGGCTATTTTGCGCTAGATAAGCATAAGTAGCTGTGAAAAAATAAACAAATGTTGGTGCGATTAACCAGGTGCGAATAGTTTCAATATCTTGTGTTATATAAGACATTACCCCCATATAAGCACAGCCGGCTAAGGCAGCCCAAGAAATGTATTTAGCTAACTTAGCTAAAGCAGGCACATCATTACTCGCAGCTTGTGCTGAACATACAGGAGAACTTAAATAAGCAACTTCAGCCTCTTTACGGGCTAACTCAGCTTGCTCTGCAATGGCGGCTTCTGGGTAGGTTTCTTTTGCCCCCATAATTGAAGCTAAACCACTATAAACAACCGTAGCGAACAACCAAATCGGCACTAAGATAAAGAACATGTGCAATACATCAGCTATCACTAAGTAATAGCTTACCCCAAGTGATAACAACCAAGTGATCATAGCCGCCTTATTAGTGTTATTGCCCTTATACTTTGACCAATAACGAGTAAAGCCTAATTTTGGAAATAACCAATGCTCTGCGACGATAATAGCCCCTACCGGTGCCAACATTAAGCCCATAATACCAAGGAAGCCCAGTAACTGAGTAAATACAAACGGGAAACAAGCGATGATGGTAGTGACTATACCTACTACCATAGTTACTTTAGTTCTATCCCATTTATAATTGAGTGATTGAAAAGCAAGTCCAGCTCTGTATATAGTCGGGTTAGACGTTGTCCAACCGGCGATAATTACCACAAGAATACCTGTACTACCTAACGCTTGAAATGCCACCACGCCCGCATCAAGTTCAGTAATTGACGCTTTTAACAATAACGCCGCTGCTGCGCCCATAATACCGGCACAGATCCACGCAACATAATGTCCAATAAACATCCCTAACGCAGAGTAATAGCCATACTTCGAACTTTTAGCAAAGCGAAAAATAGTCATATCGCCCATACTACCGTGCATAGCTAGGTTAGCAATCCAAGCAAAAGCAGCTACGTGCCAAAAACCGATATTACCACCAGCATCAACCCAAATGTATTGATCTGCTACGGTTAGAAAGTCACCAAAACTTGAAATTCTCGCGACACTACTAGTTGCATCAACCAGTGTTGGCATTAAAACAAGTGCGCCGACAACAAACATTAAAATCATCCAAGGCGCACAAATTTCTGCAAAGGCGGCTAATTTTTTAAAGCCTTTCATCGCCATAAACACCACAACAGCGCCAACTGCCAAGGCAACCAAAATAAATGATAGATCTGTTGGATACCAAGTGGTTTGCGGGGCAATACCAAAAATAATTTTTACTGCCGATGCTGATACCGTAATCATGGCTCCGGCTAAAATACAAAATAATATACCGTTAATGACACTGTAGAGTTTTATTGTGCCTGGACCGGCGATTTTTTCAAGATAAGCATACAAGGTTAAGCGTGTATCAGTGGCAATGGGGGCTGTGACTAAAGCCCATGTCAGTACGGCTAATAGATTCCCTAACAATAGTCCCCAAAGAATATCGCCGGTACCAACACCCCAAGCGACAAACAAGGCACCAATAACAAATTCAGTTCCCGCGACATGTTCACCGGCATAACTGGCGGCAAAGGTTTTTCCTGGCTGTAACTTATCGGCAGATACCGGTTCAGTTTCAAATTCTGCTGCAGTTGACATATTCACTCCTCAAAAAGTTTATAGTTATTATATTTTTAGTTATTTGACTCTTATTTTTTAACTATTTTTAAACAATGCCTGAGCCATTACCACCACTAAAAGGTCTTAATTTACCAACAATTTCACGATAATTTGCTTTACGATAAGTGGCAATTGGGTCAATAGCGCCGCCTTTACGGAAACGCGCCATGGCTAAGATTGGCGAAATATCAGTATTAAACGCATTTTTAAGCGTATTACTACACATAAGTGCATCATTATTAGTTTGATACTCAGTTAGTTGAGGACGGTTAACTAATAACGCTGATACGTATGAGCGTTGTACGCTAGCTGCTGAATTCATTAAACTTTCAATGGGGTCAGTCACGTTGTGTGATTGATCTAACATGTAGTTAGGCTTGAATCCTTCTTGACCACGATATTCTGCATCAACTAATTCATTGAAAATCAAAAACTGTTGATACGGGTGCAAACTACCGCTATCTAAATCATCATCACCGTATTTACTGTCGTTAAAGTGGAAACCACCTAACTTTTTAAACTGAATTAAACGCGAAACAATCATTTCAATGTTTACGTTTGGTGCGTGGTGACCTAAATCAACTAATGATTTAGCTTGAGGACCTAATTCCATTGCCGCTAAGATATTGCTACCCCAGTCTTGGATAATGGTTGAGTAGAACGCAGGCTCAAACATTTTATGCTCAATATGCAATTCCCACTCACTTGGCAAACCAGCATAAATAGATTTCATACTTTCTAAGTAACGTTCAAACGCACTTTGGAAGTGTTGTTGGCCTGGGTGGTTAGAACCATCACCAACCCAAACGGTTAACGTTTTAGAACCTAACTCTTTACCCCATTCGATACAATCTAAGTTGTGCTGAATGGCTAAATCACGCGCGTCTGCACTGGTATTCGCCAAGCTACCATACTTATAACTATGCTCTTGCCCAGGCTGGTCTTGGAAGGTATTCGAGTTAATTGAATCCCATTTCAAGTTTAAGCTATCAGACGTTTGCTTTAATTCAGAGAAATCATCTACTTTATCCCAAGGAAAATGAGGGGATACACGTTCAGTACACTGAGATAAATCATTGATCACCGCACTGTCTTCTAATTTTTCCCAAATGTTACGTGGCTCGCCTTTACCAGGGAAACGAGCAAAACGTGTGCCACCCGTGCCCGTGCCCCAAGAAGGTACGGCAATTTGGAACTCTTCAGCTTTTGCAGTGATGTCATCAATATTAATATCTTGGCGTGACAATTGGTTACCAAGTGTTTGATAATCATCTTTTAAGTTACTTTCTAACTTTGCATTTTGCTCTGCAATAAGTGCTTTATCGATACGTTGAGTCATAATTTTTCCTATTACTTGTATAATACTTCTCTAATAAAAAGCAGCCAATTACAAGCTGCTAAGAAACTTGGCTTAGCGTAAAAATGCTTCGTGTAAGCCACCATCAACACTGATAATTTGACCGGTCGTTTTACTTAACTGACCTGAAATCATCAAATAAGCGGCTTCAGCTTGATCCGCTGGCGTAATTGGCGACTTCGTTAAAGTACGCTGTGCGTAGAACATCGCTAATTTATCGCGTAACTCATCATCTGAATCAGCTTCTGTAAATTCAACATCGTACTTAGTTAACGAAGCAATGACTCGGTCACGTGGGAACATAGTACTACCCTTAACCACGGTTGCCGGTGCTAAACCATTTACATTCACTAATGGTGATAGTTCAACCGCTAACTCACGTACTAAGTGATTGGCTGCCGCTTTACTGGTGTCATAAGCTAACGAGCCTTTTTTTGATACTGCAGCATTCACACTGGTCGTTAATACCATTGCACCTTTTAAGCCTTGTGCTTGCCAGATTTCATTCGCTTGGGTAGCAACGATATAACCACCTTTAACATTAACCGCAAAGCTAATATCAAACATTTGGTCATCACTCATGCCTGCTTGACCAGGTGCTAAGAATACACCAGCAGTAACAATAACTTTATCAATACCACCGTATGCTATTGTTATTTGCTCAAACATTTTTTGAACGCTTTCACGATCAGTAATATTCACTTCTTGCGCAATCGCAGGCCCGCATCCAGAAATACCAGACCCTGCTACACCGATGCCTTGACCATAAATAGCCGTTAATTCATCCGCGGTTTTTTGTGCCGCTTCAAAACGTAAATCAGCACATACCACGTGAGCGCCTTCTTTCGCTACGCGAAATGCTGTCTCTTTACCAATACCGTCACCAGCACCAACAACAACAACAACGTCACGTGCTAAAGGTGCCTCTGCAGGCATACGCTGTAACTTAGCTTCTTCTAATGCCCAGTATTCAATATCGAATGCTTCTTGTTGTGGTAGGGCTTGATATTCACTGATAGCATCTGCGCCGCGCATCACTTCAATCGCGCAGTTATAAAATTCAGTTGTAACACGAGATTCACTCTTGTTTTTACCCCAACCGATAATACCAA
>JAESQY010000120.1 GCA_016764915.1 Aliivibrio sp.
AATGTCTCAAAACAGAGTGTTAAGACACTACTTACGTTTATCACAAGAGAATTTAGGGGCTGATTTTCAGGTTGATGTAGGCCAAGGTACTTGTACCATGAAATACAATCCTAAAGTCAACGAACAACTTGCCCGTCAAGCTAACGTGCTGAGTATGCACCCAAGACAAGACGATAGCACAACACAAGGGCTGCTCGATATTATGAGCAGAATGGAGAATGTGCTCAAAGAGGTATCAGGAATGGATCGGTTCTCATTCCAACCTCGCGCAGGATCGGCTGCCATCTATGCGAATGCCGCTATCATCCGTGCGTATCATGAGTCACGAGGTGAGCATGATCAGAGAGATGAAATAATTACGACTATGTTTAGTCATCCCTCTGACGCTGCGTGTGCCAAAGTATGTGGGTACAAAATCATCAACTTGTTCCCTGATGAGAATGGTTACCCATCAGTAGAAGCACTAAAAGAGGTAATTTCTGATCGTACTGCTGGTCTGTTGATTACCAACCCAGAAGATACGGGGATATATAGCCCGCATATTAAAACCTTCGTTGATCTGATTCATGAAGCGGGTGGCATTTGTGCATACGATCAAGCCAATGCTAATGGTTTACTCGGCATTACTAGAGCACGCGATGCTGGTTTTGATCTCTGTCATTTCAACCTACATAAAACGTTTGCTACCCCACACGCTTGTGGCGGGCCTGCCGTTGGTGCTGTTGGTGCAACGGAGAAATTAGCGCCATTTTTGCCTTATCCACTGGTGGCAAGTGATGGCGGTCAGTTCTCATTAGAGCAAGCTGACGAACAAAGCATTGGTAAAGTGAGCTCGTGGACTGGGTGTGCGTCGATAGTGGTTCGAGCTTACGCTTGGGTAATGACACTAGGGGCTGATGGTCTGCGCGAAGTTTCTGATATTGCGATTCTCAATAATAACTATTTATTGAAGAAAGTATTAGAAATTAAAGGAATAGAGATGCCGTACCTTGGTAATGGTCCGCGAATTGAACAGGTGCGTTATAGCTGGCAGAAGCTATATGAAGAGACAGGCATCAGTTCTGAGCAGATTGGCGTTCGTATGGCTGATTTTGGTCTTCACTACTGGACTAGCCACCATCCATTTGTTGTGCCTCAACCAGTGACATTAGAACCGACAGAAGCTTACTCAATGAAAGATCTTGATGAGTATGTGAACACCTTAGCCAGTATAGCGAATGAAGCGTACACCTCACCACAAGTGGTCATTGATGCGCCTCATAATTGTCCAATACATCAAGTGAAAGATGACACGCTTGATGATCCTGAAAAGTGGGCAATGAGCTGGAGAGGGTACCAACGCAAGCTGAAAAGGTTCGAGTAGTGTTTCGCTTAGGCTTGATCGTAAACCCTGTTGCTGGCATAGGAGGTCCTGCTGGACTGAAAGGCAGTGATGGGGTTGATATTCAGCAACAAGCGATGTTGGCGGGTTATCAACCGAATGGCCCGAAACAAGCGGCACGATTGATGGACACATTGAATCAGTTATGCAGCCACTATCAATACTCAATCGAACTCAAAACGTGTGCGGCGCAGATGGGGCAGCAATATTGTGAACGGGGGGAAGACTCTCCGTTTGCTGCAATTGCAGCAATGACCCTGGTCTATCAGCCGGATAGCGATGAAGTTGGTAAGAGGAGTGATGGTAAGGACAGTGAACGAGCAAGTGCTGCATTAATTGAACATGGGGTTGATCTGCTGCTGTTTGTTGGTGGAGATGGCACTGCTCGTAATATCTATGATGGCATTGGTGATGGGCACCCAGTATTGGGTGTTCCTGCCGGAGTTAAGATTCAATCTTCCGTGTTTGCGGTAAGTACAGAGGCTGCAGCCCATATCGTGATTGAGGAGCTGAAACGTTATTACGCAAGCAGTGAACCGTTAATTGAGCGCGACTTTTTGCTAAAGCAGTGTCAACGACGTGAGGTGATGGACATTGATGAGTCGTTGCTTCGTCAAGGTATCGTTGCCGCTAAGCATTACGGGTATCTGTCTGTTTTAGATGGGCGCTCGCGTCTACAGGGCTCTAAATCCAGACGTAAAATTTCGGGTGACGACCACTGTATTGGCATTGCTCAAGAGGTATTATCGAGGATGGAACAAGACAAGAACTATGTTCTTGGTCCTGGGTCAACAACCTATTCCATTAAGCAACAGATGGGGGGAGGAACCTTGCTTGGCGTCGATGTATATCAAAATCAGACTCTGATCATTGAGGATGCCAATCAACAACAGTTAGAGCAGCGACTGGCCAATGACAATCAATGGTGTTTAATCGTTACTTGCATTGGTGGACAAGGTTTTGTGATAGGCAGAGGCAATCAGCAACTTAGCTTTACTCTGCTCTCGACACTATCCAAAGCACGATTTTGGATAGTCGCAACAGTCAGTAAATTAGTTGAACTTCAAGGTAGACCGCTACTCATTGATAGCGGTTCAACCGAAAAAAATACCCATTTATCGGGACACACTAAAGTCATCACTAATAACAATGAACAGACAGCGTATCCAATCAACATTGTTTAGACGTGATTACATTTAACAGATAAGGCAGGAAAACAGATGGACATGAACAGACGTTTTGAAGGACAAGTTGCCATAATTACAGGGGCTGCTGGTGGTATTGGTGCAGCAACCGCTCTCGCATTTTCCAAAGAGGGCGCTCACATTGTTGCCGCTGATATGAATGAAGAGATGGGCAAAGAGCTGGTTTCTCAGATTGTAAGTTTGGGCGGCAAAGCTATCTTTGTCACGACCGATGTAAGCAAATCTCATGACTGCCAAATGTTACTGCAACGTGCACTTGAGGCTTATGGAAAAGTGGACATCTTATTTAATAATGCTGGCATTACACGTCGCGCCTGTGTGGTAAATACCACTGAAGAGGAGTGGGATGCGGTGATGAACGTTAACCTAAAATCCATCTTTTTAATGTGTAAGTACGTGGTGCCGATCATGAGAAGTGCTGGTAAAGGTGCGATTGTTAATACCGCATCCGGTTGGGGCATTGTGGCTGGCGCTGAAGCCGTCTCTTATTGTGCTTCAAAAGGTGGCGTTGTGTTATTAACCAAAGCGATGGCAATCGATCACGGCCCACAAAATATTCGTGTTAACTGTGTTTGCCCAGGGGATACCAATACTCAAATGTTGGTGAATGAAGCAAGACAATTAGGTGAGCATGATAACGCGCTGATCGATGGTGCTAAAGACCGTCCGCTACAGCGAGTTGGACGACCTGAAGAGATTGCCAGTGCTGTGCTGTTTTTAGCGAGCGATGAAGCTTCATTTATTACTGGTGATGCAATGATTGTTGATGGTGGCGGCTTAGCCGGTTCTGCGTAGGGGACAACTCATGAAGACGCCAGTCATTAAAATTGAAGGGTTAAAAAAGAGTTTCGGTAATGTGGATGTCTTAAAAGGCATTGATCTAGAAGCTGTGGAAGGAGACGTAATCTCTATTATCGGTTCCAGTGGTTCAGGAAAAAGTACCTTACTGCGTTGCCTTAATTTACTTGAGCGACCAACAGAAGGCACATTATCTCTTTTTGATGAGCAGCTTAAATTGGAAAAAGACAGTGATAATCAATTGGCGTCTTCAGACAGGAACCAGCTCACCAGAATAAGGTCGAAAGTTGGCTTTGTATTTCAAAACTTCAATCTATGGCCACACATGACCATTATTGACAATTTGATAGAAGCGCCAATGCAGGTTTTAGGGCTGAGTAAAAGTGACGCAATAGAGAGAGCCACATCTTTGTTGGAACGAGTGGGTTTAACAGAGCACAGTCATCGATATCCAAGTCAGTTATCAGGTGGACAGCAGCAACGAGTGGCGATTGCTCGAGCGTTAGCGATGGATCCAGAAGTATTGCTGTTTGATGAACCGACCTCAGCGCTTGATCCTGAGTTAGTGGGCGAAGTACTAGCTGTCATACGGGGACTAGCAAAAGAGGGGAGAACTATGCTCATTGTGACTCATGAGATGCGTTTTGCTCGAGAAGTATCAAATAAAGTGATTTTTTTGCACCAGGGAATGGTTGAAGAGAGCGGTACACCTCAACAGCTGTTTGAACAGCCAAAATCACAGCGGTGTCGTGAATTTGTAGCTACTGAATATTAATAATAATGAGAAATAGATGAAAATCATCAAGGAGAATACAATGAATAAGGTAATAACGACTCTACTCACAGCTGCGACATTGTTGGTCAGTGCTTCATCAACAGCAGCCGATAAACTGACAATAGCGACAGAGGGGGCGTGGGCTCCAT
This sequence comes from Aliivibrio sp., assembly GCA_016764915.1. Classification (GTDB taxonomy): domain Bacteria; phylum Pseudomonadota; class Gammaproteobacteria; order Enterobacterales; family Vibrionaceae; genus Aliivibrio_A. The sequence goes on from JAESQY010000120.1 coordinate 4,309, forward strand.
TTAACTATGTGGACTCAAGTGGCACGATTAAAGGGTTTGATGTAGATATCGCCAACGCTCTGTGTGCTGAAATGAAAGTGGAATGTAAAATTGTGATTAACGACTGGGATGGCATGATTCCAAGTTTGAAAAATAGAAAATTTGATGCCATTGTCTCAAGTATGTCTGTCACTAAAGATCGTCTGAAGCAGGTTGATTTTACCGATAAATATTACTCAGGTGGTTTGCGTTTTGTTGCCATGAAAGGCAAAGAGTTTAAAAACGATCCGGCTGCTTTGAAAGGCAAAACGATTGGTGCGCAACGATCAACCATTGCCAGTCAATATTTAGAAGATGAGCTTGGAGATGTGGTGGATATTAAACTCTATGATAGCCAAGAAAAAGTCTATTTAGATGCTCAGTCAGGTCGATTAGATGGTTTCTTATCTGATGAACTGCCTACCCACGCTTGGTTACAATCTGACAAAGCGAAAAATTTCACGTTCACTGGTGAAGCGTTTGCAAAAGATGACATCATCGGCATTGCTGTACGTAAAAATGACAAACTAAAAGGAAAAATAAACAAAGCGTTAGCAACCATTATTGCCAATGGCACTTACGCTGAAATCAATAAAGCTTACTTCCCATTCACCGTCTATTAAATCATACAAAAGCGGAGGAGAGTTTCTCCTCTGCTGAGTAAGATAAGGACGTTATATGTGGTGGGAGTTACAAGGCTACTGGCCTCAGTTGATCGCAGGAACATGGATCACGGTAAAACTCGCTTTTTCCGCACTACTGCTTGGATTATTCCTTGGGTTGTTGGGTGCAGCGTGTAGTTTTTCAACATTCAAACCTCTGGCTATTTGGTCAAAGATATACTCGGCATTGATTCGGGGTACACCTGAGCTACTAGGAGTATTGATCATCTATTTTGGTGCTTCAATGCTGATTCAAGAAGTGGCCAGTTGGTTTGATTATACTGAGTACATCGAAGTGGGACCTTTTCTGGCTGGAACGTTAGCGTTAGCTTTGGCGTTCGGCGGTTATGCCAGTGAAGTATTTCGCGGTGCATTTCTTGCTATACCTCCAGGTCAGTGGGAGTCGGCGTCCGTATTAGGACTGTCTCGAACTCGAACCTATATTAAAGTCATATTACCGCAAGTGTGGCGTTATGCTATGCCAGGTTTGGGCAACCTGTTTCTGATATTGTTAAAAGATACAGCACTGATCTCTGTGATTGGTTTAGAGGATTTGATGCGAGAGACATCGCTGGCCGTCGCCTTTACACGTGAACCATTTACTTTTTACTTCTCTGCAACCTTGATCTATCTACTTTTAACGTGGATAAGTATGAAGGTGTTAGCTGGTATTGAGCGTCATTCAAATCGCGGCATAGTAGGAGGGATGTAGCATGGATTTATCGGTAATTGTTGACCACTATCCGAAGTTAATCACAGGTGCTGTTACAACGCTAAAGTTGGTCGGTCTATCCTGTTTTCTAGGCGCTGTATTTGCGCTACCTTTGGCCTTTGCACGACTCTCAGCCGTAAAGTGGTTAAGAAGTGCAGCCTATGGTTATATCTTCTTTTTTCGCGGTACGCCTCTATTAGTGCAAATTTTTCTTATTTACTACGGCGCAGCGCAGTTTGAGTGGGTTCGTGAGTCGTTTTTATGGGTGGTACTCTCTAAACCTTATTGGTGTGCCATCATTGCTTTTAGCATGAATACCACCGCTTATACCTCTGAGATCCTTAGAGGGGCGCTACAGAGTATTCCTAAAGGAGAAGTTGAGGCATGTGAAGTGCTGGGTATGGGGCGGTTTAAAATGTTTCAACGCGTTTTGTTACCAAGAGCCTTCGGTATTATGTTGCCAGCATACAGTAATGAAGTCGTTTTGATGCTTAAAGGCAGCGCGTTAGCCAGTACAATTACGTTAATGGACTTAATGGGAGCTGCTCGAACCATTATTGCTAGAACGTATACTCCAATGGAGATATTTATTTCAGCGGGTTTTATCTACTTTATTCTCAGCGCAGTGATTTTGTTGCTATTTCACCAACTAGAAAGACGAGTGAACCGTTTTAGAGTGGCATAAAAAACGGGAGCTATTAGCTCCCGTTTCTATTTTTTACTGAGTAAATTACACTTTTTCCGGAATGTTATCCAGAATAGCGATCATCTGCTCCCAGTAGAGCGCAACCGTATCAATTTTCACTTTCTCATCAGGTGAGTGTGGGAATTTGATGGTTGGGCCAAAAGAGATCATATCCATTTCAGGGTACGGTTCTTTAAACAGACCACACTCTAAACCAGCATGAATAACCATGACGTTTGGCTTGTGACCATAAATGTTTTCATAAACATCACGGAATGTGTGCATGATTTCTGAGTCAGCATCAGGTTTCCAGCCAGGGTATGCGCCTGTAAACTCGCACTCAATGTTAGCAAGTTGAGAGACAGCAGATAATATGCCTTCAATATTACTACGTCCAGAATCCATCAATGAGCGAAGTAAGCAAAGAACGGTAATTTTACTCTCTTCGGTGGTGATAACACCGACGTTAAGAGATGACTCAACCACGCCTTCAATGTCATCACTCATACGAATCACGCCGTTAGGACAAGCGTTTAATGTTGCGATGAAACGAGTTTGGTCAACTAGAGATAATACTTTATCTGTCGTGGTCACAGCTTCATTTATCGTCACAAGGTCAGTTTCAACTTTTCCAATTTCATGAGATAGCATGGCTTCAAACTGGCTAAACAATTCAGCAAGTTTTGCCTCTTTATCTGCAGGTACTGCCACTATCGCCTTAGCTTCACGAGGAATTGCATTGCGAAGGCTTCCGCCATTGAAAGAGATAAGGCGAAGACCTAATTCAGCCGCGTGGCCAAATAGAAAACGTCCTAATAGCTTGTTGGCATTACCACGGCCTGTGTGAATGTCACAGCCAGAGTGTCCGCCCTTCAGGCCTTTTAATACTAGCTTACGAGTAACTAAACCAGCTGGAATTGCTTCACGGGTAAGATTCACAGTAAGAGTACCGTCAACACCACCAGCACAACCCATGTACACTTCACCCTCTTGTTCCGAGTCAGTATTAAGAAGAATATCGCCTTCTAACCAACCTGCTTTAAGGCCAAAAGCGCCTGTCATGCCTGCTTCTTCATCGATGGTCAGTAGCACTTCTAAAGGACCGTGTTTGATCTCTTTTGAAACAAGCACTGCCATGCAAGAAGCCATACCCATGCCGTTGTCAGCACCGAGGGTGGTTCCTTTCGCTGTTACCCACTCACCATCAATGTACGGTAGAATTGGGTCGGTAAGGAAGTCGTGTACAGTATCTTCATTTTTTTGAGGAACCATATCGAAATGAGCCTGCAATACAACGCCTTTGCAATTTTCTTTGCCAGGAGTAGCTGGTTTAGTAATAATGATATTACCAACCTCATCACGACGTACGTTTAAACCTTCAGATTTAGCCCACTCTACAACGTATAGAGCTAAAGCCTCTTCATGTTTAGAAGGGTGAGGGATCGAACAAATTTTATCGAAGAATTGCCAAACTACTTGAGGTTCTAATTGACTAATTTCTGACACGGATTTCTCCTTAATGACTGCGATGGTTAATATGTAGCATAATATACGAGTTTATGAGTTAACTTTACCTGATCTATATCGACATTTTGAACTAATAAAGAACTCCAAACTAATAATTTTAAAAAAACAGTGTTATTGACGCTTGTGAATTTAAAGTTATATATGAATTTATGTGACGGACTTCAAGTTTTTCTTGATGAATTTAATATTTGTCGTATAATACAACCTGCTTCAAGCAAACATATAAATGCTCAAAGGATGAGTCCGAATATCGCCTCCAAGGAACCGAGAACGGCCGAATCAATAGATTCGAATTTGTTTTTATTACGATCAGGAGATTGCTATGAAAGGCATTAATTCTTCAAGTTACTGGAATACTAGCGCAATATACACCAGTAATTTTAAGTACCCAACTAGCTTTGGCTACTAAATAAATCTTCATAACCATTTGTGTTATTTTTATACCGCTATCTATATTAGATTGGCGGTTTTTTTTGTTTTCCATTTAGGTGAAGTTTAGTAACTAATTGATACTTTAGCGTTTATTATATATCCTATATAACTATTAGTTTTGTTATTTAAATTTATGATAAGAACTAGATATTAGTAGGTGTAGTCACTATAATTGCAGGCAAACGATAACGTAATCGTTTGCCTGAACGGTACTATTTCTCTAGGAAGCGAGACAATGCTAGAAACGCTATTTAAATTAAAAGAAAACAACACTAATTTACGAACTGAATTGATTGCGGGTTTAACCACATTTTTAACCATGGCTTACATCATTTTTGTAAACCCGGCAATTTTGGCTGATGCAGGTATGGACAGAGGAGCGGTATTTGTTGCCACTTGTTTAGCTGCAGCAATTGGCTGTTTTATTATGGGACTAGTGGCTAACTATCCAATCGCTCAAGCTCCGGGTATGGGGTTAAATGCCTTCTTTACTTATACCGTTGTGCTCGGCATGGGTCACACGTGGCAAGTTGCATTGGCCGCCGTATTCATTTCGGGCCTGTTATTTATCTTATTGAGTATCTTCAAGATTCGAGAGTGGATAATTAACTCCATCCCAATGGCTCTCAGAACGGGTATCTCAGCGGGTATCGGTCTTTTCTTAGCACTTATTGCACTGAAAAATGCAGGCATCGTTGTTGATAATCCGGCTACATTAGTGTCGATGGGCGACGTCACTCAACTTGCACCAATACTTGCTGCTGTTGGTTTTTTTATCACTATAGCGTTGGTTGATCGCGGATATAAAGCTGCAGTAATGATTGGAATTATTTCAGTAACGGCATTAGGGCTTATTTTTGGTGACGTTCAATATGTGGGTATTATGTCTATGCCGCCAAGCTTAGCGCCAACGTTTTTGCAGTTGGACTTTTCTGGTGTGCTTGATGTGGGTCTCATTTCCGTCATTTTTGCGTTTTTATTCGTTGATTTATTTGATACGGCTGGAACCTTAGTCGGCGTTTCCCAAAAAGCAAATTTAGTTGGCGAGGATGGGAAAATTCCTCGTTTAAACAGAGCGTTATTAGCAGACAGTACCGCAACCTCTGTTGGAGCACTATTAGGGACATCTAATACGACCTCTTATATAGAGAGTGTTGCTGGTGTTGCTGCAGGCGGCAGAACTGGATTAACTGCAGTAGTAGTTGGCATTTTGTTTCTACTTGCACTATTCTTCTCGCCACTTGCAGGCATGGTTCCTGCGTATGCAACAGCAGGTGCGCTATTTTACGTAGCCATTTTAATGATGTCTGGCTTAGTTAGCATTGATTGGACAGACCTTACAGAAGCAGCACCAGTGGTCGTTGTATGTCTGTTAATGCCGCTTACTTTCTCTATTGCTAATGGTATTGCTCTTGGTTTTATCTCTTATGCAGTCATTAAATTGTTAAGTGGAAAAGGTCGAGATGTTCATATAAGTGTCTGGATATTGGCCATTGTTTTTGCATTAAAATTTACGTTCATGATGTAGTGAGCATACAGTAAAGTTACTCTTTAGAGGTTCGTCAGGAAAATGACTAATAAGTTTATAATTACTTGGGATAACATGCAGACGTACACGCGACAGTTAGCTGAGCGTCAACTTCCTGCAGAGCAGTGGAAAGGGATTATTGCCGTTAGCCGTGGTGGACTAGTACCAGCTGCAATTTTGGCTAGAGAGCTTAATATTCGTTATGTCGATACCGTTTGCATCTCTAGCTATGATCATGATCATCAGCGTGATATGACAGTACTTAAGGCTGTTGAAGGTGACGGTGAAGGCTTTTTGATTGTTGATGACTTAGTCGACAGCGGCGAGACTGCAATAAAATTGCGTGAAATGTACCCTAAAGGTAAATTGATCACAGTTTGTGCAAAACCGTCAGGCAAACATTTAGTGGATGAATACATTGTAGACATCCCTCAAGACACATGGATTGAACAGCCGTGGGATATGGCTGTGACGTTTGTAGACCCTATCTGTAAAGGGTAAAATTGCAGAATTGTTATTAAATGGTCTCTTAATTAGAGACCATTTTTTTTATTTGAAATAAACGATATAATTGTCTGAATTAATTGGTTTGCTTTCCTTTTGGAGTTTTACATGACAGATTCTGATAGCCAGAACTTATCCACTGCTCTTTTTAAAAAGAATAAATTATCAGCTGAAACATCGACCATAGTGAATTATTTGCCGAGTAGCCAAAAAGTGCTCGATCAAAGAATGGAGCAGGTTACAAATAATGGTTGGTATCGAGATTTAAGACGACCTCAATGGAGTTGGCAGGGTGTTGACCCGATTGAATTAGAGCTTATTCTCTCTCATATTGCGGTTTCTGATAAAGAGCGAACAATTCCTCTTATGTTGGATACCATACCCGGTTATCGACTAGGAAACTGGGCATATGAGTGGACTCGAGCGGCAACGCAATATAAAAAACTAGCAGAAACGCAACAAGGTGAAGAGGCCGCAGAGTCTCTTTTTACCGCGAGTCTTTATTTTGGCATCGCGGGATATCCTCATCTTAAAGGGGATGCGCTTGCCTCTCAAGCTCATCTATTGGCAAACCGTGCTTATAAAGATGCCATTGAGCTATCTTCTTACATCATTAAAGTGATTGAAGTTCCGTATAAAGGTAAAACAATTAAAGCCAACCTTCATCTTCCACATACAGACAAACCTTTACCTGTCGTTATGGTAAGTGGTGGTCTCGATTCATTGCAAACGGATATGTGGCGTTTTTTCCGAGATTATTTAGGACCAAATGGTTTTGCAATGTTGACCTTAGATATGCCCTCAGTCGGTCAGAGTAGCCATTGGCCTTTAAGTGAAGACTCAAGCTGTTTGCATCAAGCGGTATTAAACCATCTCAAACAGGTACCTTGGGTGGATGATACTAATGTCGCAGTGGTTGGTTTTCGTTTTGGCGGTAATGTGGCTATTCGCCTCTCCTTTATCGAGCAAAATAAGATCAAAGCGTGCGTTGCTTTAGGTGCGCCAGTCCATAAAGCGTACTCCGATGCAAAAATGTTGTCACAACTGCCTAAAATGTATCTTGATGTCATCGCTTCAAGGCTAGGTAAACGTTCAGTTGATATTGACAGCTTGGCCACACATATGAATGCATGGTCATTAAAAAACCAGGGTTTCTTTAGAGGAAGAAGAGCACCAGTGAAGATATTATCTTTGAATTTAGAGGGTGATCCAATTTCAAATTTAGAAGATAACAAAGTTGTCGCTCGCCATAGCCAAGGAGGCAAAGCTGTCGAAATCTCTTCGAAAACACTGCATGCAGGGTACGATAAAGCACTGGATATGACCCTCGAGTGGATTAAAGAGTCGCTAGATAGTTGAGTTGGTTATTGTTTTTTTTGAACAAAA
>JAESQY010000121.1 GCA_016764915.1 Aliivibrio sp.
ATCGAAGCCGATCACAGCAAAGACAGGGCATTTGCCGATTTTCACCGTCTTGACCTTTTTGGAAAAGAACACACTCACACAAACAAATTAACCAACCGTGGAATTGAGGTTACACTTGGAGGCGTTACCCGCCGTTACATGAAACTGGACATGAATTTTTATGAGACTATTGGAACTGACTACCAAGTGAAGTTTGATGCTGATGATTACAGCAAAGTGATTGTGATTGGAAGTGACAGCAGAAAGCACTTACTGGAAGAGCTTAAAATGATTCCAATGGCAAAAATGGACATGCAGGAAGGTGACAGAAAGGAGCTGAATAAGCTGTTGAATTTTAAAGAGCAGGTGATTAAGCACTTTGTTATCGACAAGCAGGATGAGCGCAAGAAAGTATTGGAAGAGGCTGGTTTGATGGATGCGATTAGTGCCGAAGGGATTGCCAAGGCTTTATTTATTGAAAATGGCCAGCAAAAAGGATTGAATTATGCTAGTCAGAATGTGTTAAAATCTTTGAAAACAGAAGCGGTGCGCGAGAAAAAGGACATGACTGCTATTCCTCAATCACCAGATGAAGAAAATGGTGGCGATGATATTCTCTTTGATTCATATGGAGCATAAAAAAAAGGCAGCTCAGCAAAGCTGCCTCCTAAATAATAAGTTTTAAAAATTGTAAGAAATACAAAGCTATGACAAAATTCTCTATTGATGAAATCCGCGAAGCGTTAAGACGCAAAATGGTTGTAATGGAACTAAGCGGCAATCAGGCAGCAAAACAAATTGGTGTGAGTCCGGCTACAGTAAGTAATATGCTTCTATCGATTTATGAGGAGTATAAGTCTGCTAAGATTAGTGATACCATGTGGCGCAAAGTAGCCGCTTGGGCCGGATATGGTTTGACTTGGAGATCGGTAGACTTACCGGGTTACAAGCGAGTGATGGACATTTGCCGTCACGCTCAAAACAAAGGAATAAGTAAGGCAATTGCTGACGAGCCGGGCAGTGGTAAAACGTGGGCGCTCACTACTTACGCTTCGTGCAATGTGAACTGCTATTTTATTGCCTGCAAAGAACACTGGACAGTTAAAAATTTTATTGAGAAGTTGATGCAAGCTATAGGTATGCAGGTGTTTCCCGGTACTATCACCGAAAAGGTTGATGCTGTTGTTGATTTTTTAAACAGCAAACAAAGTCCGCTGTTGATTGTCGACGAGGCAGACAAATTGCGAGACCGCGCCCTTATCATAGTTAAAACCCTTTACGATGAAGCCCGAACAGGAATAGTGCTTGCGGGTACTCCCTATTTTGAAATTCGCATTTTGAGAGGTTGCCGATCCAACAAGATGGGATACAAGGAAATCTTTAGCCGTGTAGGCGGTGAATTCTATCATTTGGGTGCGATTGGTACCGATGAAGTGTTTCAGATCTGCTTAGCTAATGATATTCATGAAGAAAAGGTGATTAGAGCTATTGCACGAGAGGCGCGTGGTGACTTGCGCAGGGTAAAATCGGCAATTGAGCTTTATGAGTTACAGAAAGAAAAAATAACTAAACAAGAGGAGGACACGGCATGACACATATTGACAGACAGCGGAAATTAATGGAGGCTACGCAAAAAGATGTGCAGTTAATGATGAGAATGAATGAAAACCAATATACCGATTGTTTTTACGAAAGCGGATGCAGGTATCTGGAGCGACTAGAATTAGAAATGAAAAGTGATGATATGGATGTACCACAAATGTGGGAAAAGATAAAGGGATCCGGTCATTTCTGGAAATGGTGGCGCATCCAGTTCAACATTAAAAATCAGGAGTTGATTTTAGGCGACTATCTCTCTGATGAGCAATTTTCAAAAGCTCATTCCACCACCAAGGTGATTATTTCAAAACATGTGATGAATCTAATATTTCCCGGATCATGAGATTAAGCGAAAAAAGAAGACTTAAAGTACAGTTGACAAAAGAGCTGGACGAATTACAGGAGAATCTCAATTTCTTATCGGAAGAGAGACAGGATTTAGACAGAGCTGACTGGCAGTATGTTAACGCCAAATTCAACCAGATGGTACTGAAGGTTGAAACGAAACAAAATGAGATATGGAGACTGGGTGGACAGAGAGGAAAACCTGCGGTGGTAAAGTATTTCAGCATGACACAACCAATGAGACAGATGATTTTTAATTAAACCAACACCTCACCCCAACCCTCTCCTGAAGGAGAGGGGGTTTATCTCCAGGAACTAAGATTTAATAACCTCCCGATCTATCGGGATAAATACTATTAAAATGAACACAGCAGAAGCAGTAAAAGACATGTCGGTAGAGGATCTTGAGAGGGTCCTGGCCAAAAAAAAACAAGTAGAAAATCAGAGTAAGAATCAAAGAAGAAAAGAGTACGAGAGCACTCGTGACGATGTTGTTTTGAAGCTTGTTGGTAGAGCAAAACAGCAAAATTTAGTACTGAAAGCAATGAAAGAAGAGGCAGATGTTGAATGCTCTTTCATTTATGATTTAATGAAAGAATATGGAGACTTGAATAATGGAAATCAGGGCAGTTTTACCGTGAAAACAAGCGATGGGAAGTTTAAGATTACCCGTAAAAACCAAAAGCAAAAAGGTTTTGATGAGCGCGCCATTATAGCTGAAAAAAAGCTTCGGTTGTATTTGATAAGCTTCATTAAGGAGCGAGATAATACTGGAGGCCGGAAGATGTACAAGTTGGCCATGAGCTTGCTTGAGCGGAATGCATCGGGCGATCTGGATGTTAATCTGGTGTCTCGCCTTTATAAAATGGAGGATGAGTTTGGGGATGCTGACTACTCTGCAATAATGGGTCTGTTTAGAGAAAGTTACGTGGAGAATTCAACCGCTACTTATTTCCAGTTTTTTGAAAAGCAACCAAATGGTCGCTATGAGAATATTGAACTGGCCTTTTCTAAACTGTAGGTTATGGGATGTATACTGATTGTGATCGGCTCCCTTGTTCTTGTATTTGGTATTTACATGCTGCGCACGATAAATAAAGAACAAAGGGAATATGAAGAGATCAAGAAGCTTTTTAAGTAAATGCTTCACCAGTCCCAGTGAGAAAACACCTCACCCCAACCCTCTCCTGAAGGAGAGGGGGTTGAAACCCGGCACGGAGCAAGAGGCGGATCGTTACCGCCTCCGGGATCTAAAATTATCAAAGCATGATTTCACTGAAACAGCAAGTAAAGTTTATCGAAAACAAGATTTTGAAGCTTGAGCAAAACAAGTCTTTGTTGAAGAATCATAAAATGAAAAATTTTGTAATTGCTAACGAAATCGCTCATTTGTATGATTTGCTGAGAGTTATAAAATATCTGCGTGACGATAAAGCGTCACGGTTTGCAGTGTGTGAAATGTGTGGTGGTTTGTTTCTGGTTAAAAGAGAGAAGCAAAATGTTTGTTCGGGGAAGTGCAGGACTAGATTATATCGACAAAATAAAAACAAATAAGCCATGCCAACACTTGATGAACAAATAGAGGCCATGAAGCAAGAGTGTGAAGCTACTCTGGAGTTATGGGTTAAAGGATATGCAGAACATAAAGAGCTTGCTATGTTCAGAAGAGTTGTTGAAAGTTTAGAGTTGCTTAAGAGTAACGGCTCACCGTTACAGTCAAATAGAAAGAAGTGTTCTGGTTGTGGTGAAATGTTCACTCCTAAAAATCAAACACAGGAAGTTTGCAGTGGAAAATGCAGGGTGAGAACACACCGAAACAACAACCGATTAAAGGAATTTAACGCAAAGGTGGGTGAGATTTTACGCGCAAAAGATGCCGAGGCCAAATTTACGGTTGAGCAATGTCTGGTTGAAAATGGAAAATGTCCTTTCGTGGTGACTTACAAGGGAACTACTTATAAGGCTGATAATACAAGAAGTTTATTAACGCAATTAAAGAAGATATGACACAGAAAGAAAAGGAGCAAATCCTATTTGTCAATGGAAATCACAAAGCTGTATTCAAGCTTGATAAAAACTTTCATCTATACGTGCATGGCAAAAAAGACATGATGGATATTGAGGAGGATGAGAAAGGAAAGTATTTAAAACTCTATTTCGATGAAATAAAGTAAAACACCTCACCCCAACCCTCTCCTGAAGGAGAGGGAGCCCGGCATGGAGCCAGAGGCGGATCGTTACCGCCTCCGGGTGCAAATTTTAAACTAAGTGGACATGAGACACACGAAAGAAAAACACGGTAGGTTGTATGGCTTGCTGAACAAAAAGCAGATGATGGAACAACGACACGAGTTGTTTCAGTCGTGCAGTAAAAACAGAACAAGAGACAGCAAAGATCTTTCGGAACAGGAAATGGATGATCTGATTCGATTCCTTGAGTTTTACAATGTTGGTGGCATGCAAAGTGGCTGCAAGACAGATTTTGAAAAAGGCGATAAAATGCGAAAGCGGGTTCTTTCCCTTTGTTATGAGTACGGCTGGACCAGGCACGATGCTGTTAAGAATAAACGAGTGGTAGATTACACTAAGCTGAATGCATGGTTGCTTAAATCGGGCTATTTGCATAAAAGCTTAAATCAGTACAAATATGCTGAGTTGCCTAAGCTTGTGACTCAATTTGAAAACGTAATTAAATCCTTTTTAAAGGCTGTTTAAATGCTTGTAAAACAAACCTGCATCAATTTTTCTGAAGAGAACCTTGCTCCGCGAGGAAAAGGTAGAAGCTCTCATTTGGTAGCTCTGCGTGACCGCGTATTGGTGGCCAGATATTACTACTGGACTGAAGTGAGGCGCTTGCGTTTCGATGATTCGTTACAGAAGCTCCAGGACGAGGAGTTTTTATTAGTGAGAAAAGAATTATGCACGTTTTGCGTGAGCAAGATGAGTATTTGGAGGAATTGACGGTTTACAGAACTACAGCGAACGAATTAAAAAAGCAATATCCATCATTTAACTGGAATTAACAGTGATCAGTAAACAGTAATCAGATTAAAAAAAAAGACATGAAGAAAATCTACATCGCCGGAAAGGTGACCGGTGAAAATTACGAAGCTTGTTTCCGCAAGTTTGCACAAGCTGAAACGGCGGTGGTTAGCTTGGGTGCAATGCCTGTAAACCCACTGCGAATAAATAAACAGGACGAAGATTGGGGGCGTGCAATGGTGAATTGTCTGGAGGCTTTACTGGATTGCGAGTCTGTTTTGCTGTTGCCGGACTGGGAGCAATCGGGAGGTGCTAAGCTTGAGTATGATTTTGCGAAGCGAATTGGTTTGAAGATTATTCACCACGAAACAACCCCGTTAATTAGAAAAGACAGTTGCGAGCACAGGTACAGTGATGGTTCTTCAGCTATAATTAATGGCTGTGGTATCGCTTTTTGTCAGCTGTGCGGGTGGGATGACTACACAGGTTCGCCAAGCAAGAGTGTTAAAGCGGAGGAAGTGGATAATAGCAACTCAACTGAATGCCCAAATTGCAGAGGGGTTCACCCTTTGGTTGCAAAGTTTGGGAATTGCGGAAAGTGTGGCAAATAAAGTTTATGGCTGATTTAAAAGCAGGAAAACATGAAAAAGAAGATTCAAAAAGAAATGAAGGTGAGCTACATGCGAAAGACCTTCCAGAAGGCTCGCGAGGGCGTGGTTACCGGGTGTGGGCATATCGGAGTTATGGAGGGTTTTTGGGTGGTTGATTTTGGTAAACGGAAGCCTAAAAAAGAGATTATACACGAGAATTACTTAACACCAATAAACGAAAAAGCATGAGTATTTATAGTGAAATAAGCAAGCGGATTGGCTGGGAGGGGCATTGTGCTATCCCGTCGGTAGAGACAGCCGGTGAGTTGTTGTGTAGTGTTGCCGGCATGCATTGCCGGGAGGCTTTCGAGATGGCATTTAAAATACACCGCTTTGCACCATTGCCGGGAACCGAAGGAGAGCTTGAGGCGATGAATATCATTCATGAGGCTTACGTAAAAGGAGCGAGACATTTTCGCAGTGTGTGATAAAGGAAAAACGAAAAGTATAAAAAATGCTTGCGTGTCAGAAATATTACAACATATTGTAATATTAAAACTTTTTAGTACTTTTGCCCTTGCATTGTAATTCAAACAGTCTGGGGCAAATCCACAGACAATTATTTTTTTAAGATACGGAGAGGTATCTATGGTGGTACGAGAGGAAACGACCGTACTGGTTCTGCGCCCTGCGTTTGAATTGCAATGCACACCTAAAGATGCCTCTCTCTTTGTACAATTTAAATTCTTTTTAATATGCATTGCAAAAAGAACAAAGCGCAAACCCTGAGTTTGCAGGTAAACGAAAGCTTAAGTGTAAATGTCCTGCCTAGCCAGGACCATGAATTCCTAATGACCTCTAGAGAAGTTGCCAACGGTTACGGTGCCACCTTGTATGTCGTAAGAAAAACACTCCTAAGACATAACGAAGAATTTACTGAAGGTAAGCATTTTGTTAAGGGGGGAGACATTTTGTCCACCCCTGAAAAAGGTGCTCAACCCCACCAGGTGTTTTGGACAAAACGAGGCGTTGTTCGCTTAGGCTTCTTTATAA
>JAESQY010000122.1 GCA_016764915.1 Aliivibrio sp.
AAGCCGCTGTTTTTACAGCGGCTTTTTTGCATCTATAGCTCCCTACTTTTTCTTATGCTGTTTTAAGTTCTGACCTCTCAGGAATATAGATAAAAAAGGCTGAAGAGACAACAAGCAAAATACCGCTAACTATCCAACTGACTGAAATCCCATAATGCTCAGATAAAAAGCCAAAAAACAGAGAAGCGACTACCCCACCACAGGTAAACATAAATGAACTAATGGATAACATTGTCGAACGAACTCTCTCTTCTGTATTTTCGTGTAACAACACACTCTCTGAATTATTTCCGGCTGTAAATAGGAAGAAAAAGATCAGGTAACACAGAGCAAAACTCCATAGTTGTGTCGTGTTCGCTAAGAGAATAAACACGATGCCTCCGAAAGCCCGAGTCGTTAACATCAGAGTTTTATGCGAGCCGTTAAACCATTTGAGCAGGCGAACGGACAACAATGAGGATGCTGCAGACATCAAAAAATAAAGAGCGGAGATAATACCAAAAACGGTCACACCATAAGACGTTCCTTGAATGATGTCCGCTAAGTAAGGTTGCCAATAGTTTTCTATGCTACTCAATACCATGCCAAACACGATTGTCGCCTGCATTAGTCGACTTAACACACGGTGGCGCAATGACACCTTAATCGCTTGTAAACCTAGGTGGATAACATTCGTTTTTGTGTTCTTATCTTGCGCTGTGGCTGGTTTACTCTCTTCCTTAATCAAGGCGAAAGTGATCAAGATCAGCAACATATTGGAGACACAAGCTAGGATTATATTGACATCATATATGCTTTCTAAATGAAAAAATGAATGGATTTCACTGTCGGGTAACGCCCCACCAATCAGTGAGCCAATCGCCAAACCTATCGTTATCATTACACTCACTTTCGCTAAAGCAGTATGAAAGGAGTGATCCCCTTGCTTATGTCGAAAACGGTCATAGAACCACGCATCAAGAGTGCCAGAATAAACTGCCCTTGATAGGCCTAGAAGCATCGCTGCAATCAGTATGAGGGGGAGATCATGTGCATAATAAAGCACGATACACCCTAAGATACTTACCAATAGAGACAGTACGTAGGTATTTCTGCGTCCGTAAATATCAGCTACACCGCCTAACGGTATTTCAAAGATAGCGGTGCTACCAATCCACACCGCCATGACTAATCCAATGTCGCTTAAACTGAGCCCTCTCGATTGAAAAATGAGCGTAATAACAGGAATCATTATCCCGATGATCATCCAGTGAATACACTGATGAATCCCGAAGCGTATTGTAAGTTCTTTTGGGGTCATTATTAATGTTCTCTTTCGTTCACAATACAAAAAGAATCGCATATAGACCTAATTATTCAATTCATTATTGCAATGGATATGACTATGATACGTTTAGTATCAAGATGTGATTCGGAGAGAGTAAAATGGACGATAGATTATCGCAAGAAGTGTGCGCCATACTTAAAAAGGAACTTAGGAAATGCCATATTTCCTATCGACATCTGGCAGCTGAATTAGAGATCTCTGAAGTGAGTATTAAGCGGCTTCTTAATAATACCCAGCCACTTTCGATGCAAAGGTTGATTAGCATCACTCGTTTGATCAATTTCCCGCTTTCGAAACTTCTTGAAGAGGCGGAAACTAATATCTATACCGTCCCCATTTTTACTAAAGAGCAAGACCAAGCATTTTTCGACCATCCACCCCTATTCTCTTTCTGGACAGAGTTGACTGAACACCAAACAGTGAACGAGATCGTAGCAAAGCATGGTCTCAATGAAGCGTCAGCACATCGATACCTAAGACAACTTGAAACGCTTAATTTGATTGAGTTAAAAATTAATAATGGTTGCAAGCTGTTAGTACCGACGCACACTTCATTTGAGAAGGGTTCTAAGTTCCCAATATTCTTTACCAAGCAAGTGCTAAATGGGCTTCAAGAGCGAGTGATAGATCTACCCGCTGAAGATAACCAAGCATGTCTAATTACTTTAAAGGCAGAACTCACGCATGAAGAGTTCGTTGAAATCACTCATAAACTGGATGACTGGATGTTTAACAAGCTACGCGAAAGCCAAGATTTAAGAGCGCGAGAGGGGTTAACAGTAGAGCCCTATACATTTGGCTTTATGTGCGCGAAAGGGGCTTTTCACGGTAAGCTTCCAGCAATACCAAACTTAACTGACGATTGATTAAAACGCTTAGATACGCGTGTAGGACAGAGCGCTGGTAACTCGTCTCTGCCCCAAAGTTTGTTTCAGGTATGTGATAACGCATTTTAATGAGCTGAATTTGACTTAGTTTCTCTTATGCTTGTACAGTTTGTAAGTGACTGAAACTTATACTAGCCCAATAATCGAGGTACGGATGGAAAGTTCCGACTGGATAGCCTTACTAGCAGTGTTCATTGCATTGTGTTCAGCGTTGTTCGCCTACAAAACTTGGCGAGAGTCCAAACGAGCAAACATTATTAATGAAATTGCAGTCCACCAAAAAGATTATGATCATTTCGTTGAACGTTATCGTGACGAGTTCACTAAGTACGATAACAATAAAGACTTGGGTGAGGGCTTTGCTGAGGCGTGTCGAAAGTCAGCGGCAGATTACCAGCAAGGCTACCGAACAGCAGAGGCTAAATTGAAGGAGCTTAGACCTAAGCTTTGAAGAGCGTTAGTGCTGAAATGAAAGTATAAGTTTAAATGTCGATAATTAGCAGTGAGGCTCAGATGATTCAGTTAGAAAAATTCATCAATTTACTAAGAAACAATGATTCGCTATCTGATTACGATGAACTGCAAATAAGGGAGAATTGGGAAGACGCGCTTGCAGCGGCGGCGACTGCGCTAGAGAGAATGCCAAGTATCGGTTTTCTCTCAACTAAAAAGAGAATCAACACATTTTTGGCAGTATGTTCACACCTAGACCAATTGGTTTCTAACAGCTTTATAAACCGCGAACAAGCTCAAATGGCTCTACAGGTTCTAAGGCTTTCAAACAAAAGTTTTGAGAAAGCGATAACTATGTTTGAATTAAGACAGAGTAGGTTTGGTATTAGGGCTATCGCGGAGTTGCCAGAATCAGCCAGATTGTATCTGATGAGCATGAGGTAATGATGAGTCTTTCTTTACTCCAATCGTTTGTGTCTGTGCTTCAAGAACGAGTGATAAGTTCACCTAAATGGAACAAGAGTAAGCAAGTTTTTGACTATGAAAATCAATCATTAGAAGTAGTCGTTGTTCTTAAATTGGTTAGAGTAGTACAAGGCATTAATGCATCGAAAATTCTCTGCGAACATGGTTTGTTTATTGATTTTGGCGCAACTCAACGAAATATTTATGAAGCATATTTTTTGTTGGGTGGGATTGATAACCCAAGTGGGAATGTAGATAAGTTCATTAGCGAGTTCTTTTCTAGAACAATTGATGATCATCTGACATCAGAATATCATACAGTGGCAAGCAAGAAAATTTTGTCTGGAGCCTCAAGGTATATGGTTGAAATGGAGCAGCAACCGCATGTCCGCCAATTACACTTGAACATATATAAGACTTTTAGTGTGGTAAGCCCCTAAAACACTAGACACTTCATTGAGTTCTAATGGACTGCCCCAAGTATTATGGACAATTTTCACCTAAGCTTTGGACTGTCCAAATCACTTAATTCACTGTCCAAAATTGCTGGTACGGATCAGTGAGGGGAAGACCATTTCATCGGTCTCGCGGGAGCAGAACACATTGCTTAATGCATTTGTTTCTGTCGGTGAATAGTTAGATTATAATTTTTTGGCCAGTTTTTTTACTTTCGCTAAGTTAGAAGGAGAAAGGCTTTTCTTTGTTGTGTTAAACAAGGTTTGCGCCTCTTTATGACCATCATTAGCTGCAGCTAAAATCCATACATTACCTGAGATTATATCTTGTTTACCACCTCGTCCGGTCATCAAAAAAACACCAAGTGCATATTTAGATTCCAGATGACCTTTTTGCGCTGCCATTCTGTAGTATTTCCGGCTTGCTGCCATATCTTTACTAATACCACGTCCGTTGGCTAAGGCTTCTGCTTTTTGATATAAGGCCGCGCTATGGCCTTGACTTGCTGCCTTATCAAACCACTTATAGGCTGATTTTTCGTTACGTTTAACACCCCGACCAGAGGCATAGGCAACACCCACCATGAATTGAGCATCGATCTGTTCCTGTTGTGCTGCCTTTAAAAACCAGTCAGTTGCTGTTGCATAATTTTGTGTCACGCCAAAACCGTTAGTGTAGTCCAGGCCTAATTTATATTGCGCCTGTGCATCACCTTGCTTCGCCATTTCTATATTGTGTGAAACACTTTTAGGTAAGGTAGTGCATCCACCTAGCATTAATAAGATGATGATTAAAATCTGAGGGATCCCCACGAATTTCATCATAGCTCCTCATATCGAATGGTCAGTTCCGAAAGTTGGTTAAGCGCATAAATAATCAGGGGTTCATCGGGGCAATATCGAGTGTCATCAATGACTTCACGACCAACATAACTGTAAGATAATACTCGTTTTCGCTTTTCTGTATTGGCCTGAAAAAACCTGACTTGATTCAGTTGAGCGCTGACAAAACCGACACACCACAAGACAAAAAGCATCAGAGAAGCAATTAATAACAAGTTGTCATATCGCTCTGCACTTTTAGAATTTGCGTCCTCTAACGCTAACCCTAGTTTGCTGTTTTTGGTGTCTCTAAATCCTTCTTCGATTTGCATGCGTTGAGCATAAAGCTTGACGACTTTGTTGGCGCTGAGTGGTTGCTGCTCTGCTAGGTGATAGGCGAGTAACCAAGGTTCATTGGCTTTCTTTTGCTGATATTTGCTCGTGGTGCATTGAGATTTACCCCCGCCACGCTTTTTCTTGAGCCTTCGCCCTTTTGTTTTACTTTGGTAGAAAACGGCTTTACACATAAATCGCTGCGTTTTTCCGTAATAAATGTCGCCGAGTTTCTTGGCTCTCATGGTCGCATTTTCAAACCAAGTGTTGCAGCGTAGCCAGTGGATGGAGTCCGTTGACAGGCAAACATTTCCTCGAATGCGTCCCACCCAAAACCATCCCTTGCTCTCAATCGCTTTGAACCAAGGCGTTTTAAAAATGGCATCAGACAAAATAATAGGTTTGCAGTCCGCAGGTAAGCACGCGGATAACTGATCCAGTAGCTCTTGATGAGCCCTTTCAGAATTTAACTCTGACTCTGGGTAGACTTTTTCGTAGAGAGTGAGCGTTCTCCCACCCATGGGGATACTGGCTCTAAGTATTTGAAGTATCTCTTGTCCATTCACAGGAGACCAATTCACGATCACTAATGGGTTAGGGTTATTACCCACCAAATATTCGGTCATCATTTCATAAAAGCAAAGCCTTCATCGTAATAACTCAATTTTTATCAATAAGTTGATCACAAGTGAAGGCTAAGGTCGATAATCAATAAGTCTAGAATTAGAAATTCGTGGGGATTCGTCAGGATTAAAATACTTATAGGATTTCGATACAGAGAAATCATGGTTATGCGTCCTAGACTTAAACTAACCGTACACAGCAGTTAATAAATAGACTGTGTACGGTTTGGTTAGTGGAGGTTGCTATTCGATACCTAATAGTTCTTGGGTCGCGGCAACCACTTCATCGGTAATTTCCTTATTAGCGGCTGAAGCTAGAGTATCTGCTTCTAACTGAGCTGAAGTATCAAGTTCTTCCTGTGTGGTAGCCTGTTCTTCCTCGGCAGCTGCCAGATCAGTTTCTAAAGCATCAACTTCAGATTCAGCCTGTGCCAGTTCCTGAGCAGCAGCGTCAGCTTCTGCTTGTGCGGTATCTGCTGCAACCTGAGCGGCAGCTAATTCATTAGCCGCAGTATTAGCTGCTGTGGCTGCTGTGTCTGAGTTAGCTTGAGCAGTGTCAGCATTGGCCTGCGCAGTATCTGCATCAGCTTGAGCGGTGTCTGCACTAGCTTGTGCAGCGTCTGCATCATCTTGAGCAGCATCGGCTTGAGCTTGATCTTGAGCGGCAGCATCAGCGAGATCTGTATTTGTTGGATCAGCGTCAGCAGCAGCCTGTGCTGTATCTGCATCAACTTGAGCTGTGTTAGCAGCAGCCTGTACTGTATCTGCATCAACTTGAGCGGTGTCGGTAGCAGCCTGTGCTGTATCTGCATCAACTTGAGCGGTGTCTGCAGTAGCCTGTGTTGTATCTGCCAATGCTTGTGCAGCATTTGCTGCTTCCTGCGCATCGTCCCGGGCTTCTGAAGTCGCGAGGCTATCTGCATTCAATTGCAGGCTAATTGCTGTTAATGTTGGAATACCATAACTGGCAATCTGATCCTCTAACCCTTGAATGGTCTCGGAAATTTCATTTAATCTTTCAGTTAATCGGCTTGTTGCCTGAACTGCGTCCCGGTATTGTGCTAGAGTTCCGACAACAGATTTAGCAGATGCATGAGCTAGTCCGTTTTCTGATGCGTGTGCTGCATTCAACCGTCCTAAAGCACTTGATAAAGAACCTTTGTTGTTACCTAATCCATTGTCATTACTGGTATTTTTGTTGGTACCGTAACCCTTACTGTTGGCGCTAGAGTTGGAGCTAGCACTGGCGTTTTGGCTACTATTTCCTTTATTTTTTTCACTACTGTTTCCGTGGCCTTTACCATTGTTACTGTTATCATTTTTTGCAAATGCAGTGTTGTATTTGAATGTACCGTCATCAAAATCAAACGTAACCGGGGCTAAAGCCAACAGACCAACACAGGCACATCCAAGTAAAGTCTTTTTAACTAACAGTGAAAGTTTCATTACATACCCTCCAAAACACCGAACAGTTTTACTCATAAAACTATTATTGAGAACATTGTCAGTATAGCTCAAGAATTCATCAACCAAGATGTTTACAAAAGAATTGACAGGCTATGCCAGAAATTAGAATCCCGGTGGAGAAAAACCAGAAAGATGCACTGTTTGTTAAATTTATGGTTTATGCTAAAAAATGTGAAATAGGTGGTTATTTGCCATACAAATAGTTATCCGTAGTTTTCTAAATTAAGCAGAAACTCTAACTTGGTTTTGTCCAAAAGTGTGTCAGGTGCTCAGTCAGGATTCAAAGTTAGTTAGGTTAGTTACTAATTAACTTACTAACTTAACGTTGCGAGATAAGTCATTAGGTTTTGCTTGACGTTCAAGTATGGAATGAGCTTTAATCTGTACCAGGCATACGATTAAGATGATTTTCGATCTAACTTCTAAGTCATTGTAAAATAGTAGTTTAATTTCTTGGTGGTTGGCTTCAAATCCCTATCTATCCGCCACATTAGAAAAAGCCACTGTTTTTACAGCGGCTTTTTTACGTTTTCAATCAGCAAAATACGACATTTAAATATGGCATAGTATTTTCCCTGATTCTTTTTCAAACTTTTAGGCTTCTTTTTCAAGCTTTCAAACACTCCTTCATCATCATGAAATAGTATAATCACCTGATTTATATCAAAAAAATTATTGGCACAGATATCGCTATATAGAAATTGATTTTACACACACTCAATTTTCATAGGATATTAGTATGCCAACTCCAGCTTATATGCGCATTGAAGGCGAAAAACAAGGTCTGATCAGTGCAGGTAACTTTACTGAGGATTCAGTAGGAAACATTTTCCAAGAAGGTCATGAAGATGAAGTTCTTGTTCAAGGTTTTGACCACCAGGTTGTTCTTCCTCGTGATCCACAATCAGGACAGCCAACAGGCCAACGTGTACACAAACCCGTAAAAATCTCTAAGATCTTTGATAAATCCTCACCGCTTATGTATAACGCATTAACATCAGGTGAGCGTTTGCCAAAAGTTGAAATCAAATGGTATCGCACCTCTTCAACAGGGACGCAAGAGCACTATTTCACTACAAAACTCACTGACGCTATCATTGTTGATATCGTCGCGAGTATGCCTAACTGCCAAGATCCAAATCTATCTCACTTCACCCACTTAGAAGACATTTACATGACGTATCGCGCCATTGAGTGGACTCACGAAGTGGCGGGTACTTCTGGTTCTGACGACTGGCGTACCGCAATGAGTTCATAAGCTCATTACAACGCTTGCAGTTCGAAGCTAAGTAAAATGAATTGGGAGCCTAGCTCCCAATTTGTGTTTCTATTAAAACCTTACATAATGGATGACAGTTATGGCAATGGCAGCCAACCAATCACAGTTTGATATTCACATCGCGACCATTGATACCCCTTTAAAAGTCTATCAGTTTGAAGGAAACGAAGGGATCAGCCGTAACTTCAATATTACTGTGATCATCGTTTGTGATAACGCCAATTTAGATCTTGAAAAATGGCTTCAACTGCCTGTCTGCCTCACACTCAAAACCAACAACCATCATAACCAACAACAAGACACTGATCGCTACCTCCACGGTATGGTATACAGCATTGAGCAATTAAGTTTAGAACCCAATAGTGCTTCAGACAGACACTGTAGATATCAACTGACCATCACACCAAGAGTCGAGTTATTAGCTCATCGCTGCAATCAACGTATTTTTCAACAAAAAACGGTACCAGAGATCATTGAAACTGTCTTTTCTGATGCTGGCATTCTTTCAAATGAGTACCAATTAAAACTTTCAGCCGTTCATGAGGTACGTGATTATTGCGTGCAATATGGTGAGTCCGATCTTGCCTTTATCCAGCGACTGATGAGTGAAGAAGGCATTCACTACCACTTCCAGCACACTGATCAACAGCACATTATGATCATCGCGGATGGTCAAGATGGCTTCTTACAGCTTCCTCCGCTTCCTTACGCACAACGCGGTGGAATGACCAAAGAGTGCGATATCATCTCGCAGTTTCAGGTTAAACAACAAATCAGCACTGGCAAAGTAACGCTTAGAGATTACGACTTTAAAAAACCAGAATTCAAACCACAAGGGCAAAAGCAAACCAACATCGTTAATGAACAACCCCTTGAGTCTTATCAATACCCCGGTCAGTTTAGAGCAGAATCAATAGGTAACCGCCGAGCTTCTCTTGGATTAGAACAACAAAGAGTCAAACACACCCTCATCACTGCCTGCTGTGACGCACCTCAAGTGACCAGTGGTTATTATCAGCCTCTTATACAACACCAAAAGCCGTATTGGAACGACGACTGGTTAGTGATTGGTGTCATTCATAAAGGCACTCAACCGCAAGTACTGGAAGAGTTTGCCGATGGAGAAACCGTTTATCAAGCCGACTTCACCTGCACACCGTGGGATGCGCCATTTCGCTCATTACCACAACCTAAACCCTTAATTCATGGGGAGCAGACCGCGTTTGTCACAGGCCCTGAAGGTGAAGAGATCTATTGTGATGAATATGGTCGAGTCAAAGTACAGTTTCACTGGGACAGAGAGGGACAAGCCAACGAGAAAACCTCATGTTGGTTACGTACATCCCAAGGGTGGGCTGGCAACGGTTATGGTCAATTTATTCTGCCGCGTATTGGCCATGAGGTCATCGTTAGCTTTATCAATGGCGATCCAGATAAACCAATAATCACGGGCTCTCTCTACAACGCAAAAAACAAATTGCCTTATGAGCTTCCCGAACACAAAACACGCAGCACCTTTAAAACATCCTCCTCCATGGGCGGCGATAACTTTAATGAGCTGCGCTTTGAAGACAAAAAAGAGAGCGAGCAGATCTATATCCATGCAGCGAAAGATCTCGATGTTCAAGTGCAACATGACCGAAGCCAAGAGATACATCATCAGGATCATCTAACAGTACACGACTCACGTTATCAAGAGGTCAAAAGTGATAACCACAGTACCGTCAATGGCAGTCAGTTTGAAACCATAAAAGGTGACAACCACCAGCAAATCGATGGTAATCAACACCGCAAAATTGGTTCAAAGCTACTCAGTGAGGCGGGCTCTGAAATACACGTTAAAGCGGGGCAAAAATTAGTGATTGAAGCCGGCAGTGAAATCACCATTACGGCGGGCGGCAGCTTAGTCAAAGTAGATCCATCCGGTGTTACCCTGCTCGGCCCTGCGATAAAAATAAACTCCGGTGGTAGCCCAGGTAGTGGATCCGGCATTGGAATTCAGCCATCAATACTGCCTTTTACCATTGACCCTGCAACCAGCGGTAAGCTTCCGCCAGTGGTTGCAGCAGAAGAGCATACTGCCAGTGAATTGGTATTACCAAATTATGAAGCCTTGACCAGCAGCGGAATCGCTATTGTAGAGACCTGCAGCTGCGGAGATGACGAAACATGTCCAATTCATACCAGCTAAAAGAGTTCGATATTATAACTAATGAGCAACCTGTGTTTGGATCTAACAACCATTACGCCATTGTTGAACAGACTCAATATGAAGATCTTCTTCCCTTTATTTACCAACTTCCAGCGGTTCCTCAGTGGTGTTATCTGTTTAATGACACCGACTATGAGCCCAACGCAGGTAATGGACCAATACTGTTTGAAGTTGAATCTGAAGAGGTCATGCATTTACTGGCTAAACAGTTAGAAACGAGCCCTTCTGGTTCATTTATCTCATCAATGCACTCTTTTGATGACATTCAACATCAGCTGCAGCAAGCACTTACCATTAGAAAACAGAGTGGTAACCATGCACTGAGCCGCTTTTATGACCCAAGAGTACTTACCGGGCTGCTAGGCACACTATCTAACGATAAAATTGCTCAATACTTAGGTCAATTTACCACTATTCAATGGCACTCTTACTCACAATGGCGCCAGTTTACCGCGATTAATAATCCTGATAAACCGTCCGAACAGGTGTCTCCATTTATGATTGCAGATGACCAAATTAAAAACATGGACGCCATTAGACAGTGGGAAATTAAGCAACACTTAATCAACCAATATTCTGAATTTGTCGAGTCACCTGCAATCATCGGAATCGCTCTGACCGATGCTGAAAATTACGGTGCGCAATCAGCCAGAGAGTTAGAGTCTTATCTACGTCTAAGGGTAATGGATTCATCGCTTAACTCAGAGCCTGAGTGGATGACAAACATCATGCAAACAGACAAATCTTTTCTTTCTAGAGTTCAACTAGCTCAAGACAATGCCGATCTACAGGACGTGTAATCATGGAATATGTGGTAAAGAAAAACGATAACCTAACCAAGATTGCGAATAAGCATGGTCACAGTGTTGATGACATAATTAGATTAAATCCAAGCTTGAAGAGCGATCCTGACACCATTCTAGTTGGTCAGAATCTCACTCTGCCAGAGCCAAAAACTAAGAGGCTTCCTACTCCAAGTTTTGATGAAAACAACGATGCAAAAATAAAGAATGAATCAGAACCCGAGTGTAAGGGCATTGACGCTCACAGCTTGGTTTACTTCTCTGGTGAAGGGCCTGAAAAGATGTGCTTATTGAATAGCATTCAGACCAGTGAGTTAGAACAAGAGATCAGTACCGTTCAAGCGATGATGCAAGAGTTCGGGAAAATTGTAGCGAGTTCAGGACCATCTGAAGATAGTGCGCAAAAGAAGAGCAATTGGTTAGTGAATGCGTCCAACAATGGGCTGATTGATTACGACCCCAAAAGAGCATCAGAAACCCCTGAGCCCATTAAAAAAATTGATGAAAAGAAAAAAGTCAAAAATGACATTACCGCCCTAAAAAACGCGTGGACATTTGTCGATAATTACCACCCATTTTGGGCAAGAGACAGTAGTTCCATTATTGAAGATAATTGGAAAGACCTCAAAAAGTCTCGTCTTGCCTACATTGAGTCTAAATTA
Organism: Aliivibrio sp.; assembly: GCA_016764915.1. GTDB lineage: Bacteria > Pseudomonadota > Gammaproteobacteria > Enterobacterales > Vibrionaceae > Aliivibrio_A. Next base: position 11,789 of record JAESQY010000122.1, read on the forward strand.
TCATTAAAGCGCGTCGAGCTTAAGAGCATCAGCGAACCCCAAAAAAAAGCTAACGGGCTAACGGCTCTCGCGCTTTCAAATTCATGGCAAGGTGAAAAAGGCTTTAAAGAGATAATTGTATTTACAGGCAGTGATGGCGCGTCAAGCGGTAAAGATAAGTGGGTATATGTTCGTTCATCTTTCATAAGAAAGAAATCGTGGACTAAGCTAAAAACTCCAGCAATAAACGCCTTGTTATCTAATGGGCCAATATCCTCATCTGAGCGCGCAAAGCTGATGGGTAAAGCGCTGTTGCAAGACATTAAAAAATCCGTCGCTGCTGATGTGAAAAAATCGCCACTAGGCAATATTGAGCTGAAAATCGCGACTTGGAAAGCACCTGGTTTCATGGTGTTTGATAAGCTAGAGGCAAAATACAGCTCAAGCGGCGACGAGGCCGATGAGTCCATACGCCACGAAGTGAATGCTGAGGCTCAGATGCTGCGCTTTGCCGCTCAAGCCGGTGCGGGAGTGAATTCCTTTGATTTAAGCGAAGGCAGCGTTGATATCGGCGTAAAAGGACAAGCGTCCATGAGTCTGGCGGAAGGCAAGGTCAGTTACAGTAACTACTTTCCCAATAGGGGCGGTTACTCTGCCAATCTGACGTTCAACAATGCCAATGGCGAAGAGGACTATATCCATTTTGGTAATTTTCGCACTAACACCACCATCATTTTGTCGGCCTTTGTCGGAGCAACGGTTGCTGGAAATGCCGGTACAAAAGTGAATTTAAAAGGCAACACGGGCAGTGGTGAAGCCCTGCTTGCGCCTAATGTGTCGGTATCAACCAGTAAAGGCGGCAGCATTGGATTAAAAGGGGATTGTTTTGCCGGTGCGCAGTGTGGTGGCACCATTGCAGGCGCGCTTGAGTGGGAGTCACCTGAGGTTCTATATAAAGAGCAATTCAAGCAATTGGCAGGGTTAAAAGCCGAAGGCAATGTCGCGATTGGCGCAGGAGCAGGGCTCGATTTTGGTATTGCACTGTCTAAGGGCGGTAAGTTTCAATTTAACTGTTATGCCCGATTAGTGTGGGGACCGGGCGCCTCTGGCGGTTTTGGGGTTGAGATTGATGGCGAGCAGATATGGGAGCTGCTCAACGTGATATACCAAGGGCTCAGCCAGCTTGATTATCGTTATTGGAAGAATATCGACCCCGATGCTTTTCATTACGGCCATCGAATGCTGCTTAAAATATTAACCCAGCCTAGCGAGGCGATAACTGAAATCACGCAGGAAGTTGAACGTACAATCAACGAATGGTGGGATGAAAGAATTGAAGCAATAGACGATGAAGAGCAGCGCATGCTTGAGGCGAAAAATCTTGCGAGAGGTCTTCAGAGCACTGCGCTTTTTGAGAAGTTGCCGTCTCAATATCTGCCTCCAGAAACCTTAGGCACCATGCTCAATACTTTGGTTCCCACTCGATTTTTTGAAAGGGAAGAGCTGCAAGAGGACGCCATTAACGGCGTCCTGTCCATCATTCCTCATTTACGAAAGTTTGAGGAGGTGCTGGCGCACATGACCCCAGATGGCAGTAAAGTAGCGAGTGAAAAAGAGTTGTTTAGTAATTTAAATCGCCTTAATGCCATCTTAGATGGCTTGCAACAAGATGAGTTTAATACCTGGCTGTCTCGCTTGCCGCTTACTCAAAAAGAGGTTGATAACAATGCGACTTTTATTGCGTTTACCAGTAAGCCCTATTTCAATAAAAAGGATGTGGTGAGAGAGAATTTTGCGCAGTTAGCACGCGCTTAACTGCGTTAGAATGAGAGACCTAATTTAGGTCTCTTTCTTTTTAGTGACTCGCACACCTAAAGCCAGTCTGTGAGCTATAACCACTCAGTTGTAGCTCTACCCCAATGCGAGTGGTGGTCATGAAGTTGGGAATGCTTAGGCCACTGCGCGCTGAGCCTCCTCGCATCACTTTTTTATCACCCGATTGTGGACCTTGAGGGTTCAGTGTTGGCGACACTGAGTAGTACACTTTATCAAACCAGTCATTGACCCACTCATTGGTATTGCCTGTCATATCATAGAGGCCCAACGGATTGGGTGGATAGAGTCCAACAGCGTGAATTTTGCTATTACCCGCATAATTTACCCCACTGTTAATAAGACCATCATCGGTGGCGTAGTAGCGTTTTTGTCCACGGCTTCGCGCCGCATACTCCCACTGCGCTTCGGTGGGTAAATCAAAGCCTAAGCCCGTTAGCTCACCCAGCCATAAACAGTGATTTTTGACCTCTTGCCAGCCTTTGCTCCACGCGGGAGAATTAGATTGATAATAAGTCTTCGTATGATGACGCTCACGACGATCTTTAAGGGCTATCTCTTTTCCTTCGCTCAAGCGAAATGCATCAAACTCTTTCCAGGTGGTTTCATATTTAGAAATGGCGTAATCAGAGAGTGTGACTTCATGTTGTATAGCATCGGCGCCACCTAAAAAAGAGAAACAATTGGCATCTTCTGTCCACACTGGGCGCAGCATGTCTTGGTTAGGGCCACCGTCACATCTGAGCTTAAAATCCCCCATGATAAATGTACCGCCTCAACCGCCACTTGATTTTCTATCGCTTCCACCCCGACTTCGAAGATCATCTGCTGAGTCTCAGTAGGCAATTTAGAGTAGTGTATTTGAATATACTGTTTAATGGTATCTATGCGCACTTGCGGCACACTTTCGCTTGTTACATTCAGTTCTGCATCCGCACCACACGCTACAAGAAGAGGCAGCACCACGGATAAACCAAGCCATTGTTTCATTATTATTGTCCTTCATTTTATATGCTCGGCATTATATAAAACCACATCAACAAAAGGCACTCATTGATTGAAACTTTAGCTCTAGGTCTTAGTTCTAAAAGCAAAAGTCGCAACAAACTGAATAACCAATTCATTGGCATATTTTTTTCCCTGATTGTTTTTCAAGCTTTACCATCAAACAGAGTCATTTCATAGACAAGGCTCAAATAAATAAATCCCAACTGATGATATATTAATTGATTACTTCTAGGGATTATCATGCATGCAAGAGCTGTTCATTTTTAGTCTCTATATTCTCTATGGTCTCATTTTTGTCGCCATCGGATTTGCGATTTTTTTCCGGGATCTCAGATTCAGCCACCTTTCGATTGCTTCTGCACTGCCCACTTTAGCCATTTTTGGCTTTATTCACGGTTTACACGAATGGTCAGAACTCTACCTGCATGTCTATCAGGATGAGTTGATGATGCATCAGACCGTAAAAGTACTAAAAGTGCTTAAACTTTGGTTCTCATTCATCGCTTTAGGTTATTTTGCCCTGCAAATGCTGTCGATGACCAAATGGCGCTTTCGCGTGCAGCTCTCCTACATCAGCGTGGCCGTAACATCACTCTTTTTTATCAGTGTACTTTATCGATATTTCTCTCAAGACCTCTCTGTATTTGTTAGTGAAACCTCTTTTCAAATCCGCTGGTTATTCGGTTCCGGGGCCGGTGTATTGGCAGGTTCAGCTCTGATTAACTACTCCAAGATATTGAAACAAGAAGAGAGAAAAGCGGCAGATGCTGTCGGTCATTTAGGCATCACCATCATCGTTTATGGTCTGTTCGCTGGCCTTTTTTACATCGAAAACATATTCATTGGCCCAACGATTCGAACCTTGCTTGCATTGATGATATTAATCTATTTGCGTAAAACGCTTGAGATATTTGATGCTGAAAGACAACAGCAAATTGAGCAATCTCTTCATCAAGTACTGCATAACGACAAACTACGAGATATCGGTGAGTTAGCCTCGGGCATTGCCCATGAAATAAAAACGCCACTGAGCAGTGCTTTGATGCGATGCGATCTACTGGAAAAGCAACTCGCAACTGAACAACTTGATAAAGACAATGCAAACCGCCAATTAGAGCACATTCGCAGAGGGGTGCTAAAAGCGGCGCATATTAGCCAACAACTGCTGCAATTTTCCCATAAACGTCAGCCAATCAAACAACACTTTTGCGTGGCTGAATTCATTCAAGACTCACTGGATGTGATGGCACATCGCTTAACTCAATTTAAGGTCGAGCAGATCATTCCATCCGACCTATATTTATACGCCGATAAAGAGCAACTTGAAGAGGTGGTGATTAACATAATGAATAATGCCATTGATGCTTCTGTCGATCATAAGAGCATCATTATTCAAGCGGAACAACAAGGCTTACGAATTATATTGTCCATTACCGATTTTGGTGGCGGCATTGATAACAGTATAAAAGATAAAGTGATGCTGCCCTTTTTTACCACCAAAGATAAGAGTGCCGGTACTGGCTTAGGGCTAACCTTATGCCAAAAAATCCTAGCACAGAATCACGGTAAGCTACGATTAAATAATACCGATAGTGGCTTATGTGTAGATATTGAATTACCGATGGAGAGCTCATGAGCCTTAAATTACTGCTTGCCGAAGACGATCTTGATTTACGAGAAGTGATCACTGAAGCACTGACATTGGATGGCTTTGAAGTGACGGCGTGCGAAAGTGCCGAACAAGCCATAAGCTGCGTGATGCGCCACAGCTATGATATTGCTATGTTGGATTTTGTAATGAGTGGCATGAGTGGCATCGATGCGATTGCAGTATTAAAACAGACCGCCCCCAATATGGGTATCGTCATTGTCACGGCATTCGGCACAATAGATACCGCCGTCGATGCCATGAAAAAAGGGGCAGATGAGTTTTTAACCAAACCGTTTAATCTGCAAACCCTCTCTGTGACGCTAAAAAAAGTGCACGCTGAAAAAACGTTAAAGTCACCTCATATTGATCAAAACAGTGATCTTGTGTTTGGCGCACTAGCCAACCCAATTCGACGTAATGTCATCCATCAGCTCAAGATGCATCAACGCCTAAAATTTATGGACCTGTGCCGGTTAGTTGGCATAGAAGATCACACCAAGTTTAACTTTCATCTACGCCAATTAATTAAAAGTGGTCTAGTGACTAAAGACAGTGAAAAGACCTATTTTTTAACCCCTACAGGCTTAGATATAGAAGCTCGTCTTCTCATGCAATAATCGAGGTCCATTGTTTAAAAATCTTGATACTTATCGAACCGAATGGAATAGAAATCCTCTAGCTCTTCGTCTCCTTCATCATGGCAATCTAAGCACATCTCTTTAGGATCGAACTCTTCATGAGGCAGGTGGCAATCCACACACTCCATCTGTTCGCTCTCTTGGTGCTTAATGTTATGTTGACGCCCTTCTAACTCCCCAAAAGTATCATGACACTCAACGCAACTATTGTATTCAAACGTCAACTCTTCTGATGGTTCTTCATCTTGATGGCATTGGCCCGCACACGTTTCATCCAGTAAGTGCGTATTAGCTAAATTATCCTCATCTGGGTTAGGTAGATCGTCGCCTAGACTTATCGGGCTGAATATAATAACCAGAGTTAATAACAGGTATTTAAAACAACTCATCACTCTGTCTCCTTGATATTTTTGTGGCAATCCACGCACAGCTTAATTCTGCTCTTTTTCTTGATACCAATGATGGGATCACGCTTTGCATGAAGAGAGTGGCATGAGGCACAATTAATCGGTTTCATGTGTACATCGTGAGTCCACTCCGCTTGACGTAAATCTTTAGGGGCATGACAATTTATACACTGTTCATTTTGCACTAAGGGCAATGTTATCGACTGCTTAGAAAAGCTGATAACTAGGCTGTTATCTTTTGGATGATCCCCTTTGTTATTGTGACAAGCGGTGCAGTTATCATAGAATTTTCGGCTACTGTGGGCTCCGACATCTTTAATCGCTGCTATTTTTTTAAGTAACCGCTCTTTTTTATGGCAACGGATACAGCGTTTATTCTCTTTAACTAATACCGCCATCTCATCACTGTTGTTAACTTGTGAGTTGAATATGTGATTGACTTCATCACCTGCTACCGTCTGCTCTGCATACGCAACAGACGTGACACTGGTTATGAAAAAGCAGAAAATGGTGACATGTATTAATCGGAGTAATATTGTCATTGTCATCGTTATCCTCATCTATTGACCCTTACAACACGGTAGAATGGGATAAGGCCAACACCGCTGCTGGCCTGAATATCGTTCAATCTTTTAATGTTTATTTAAACGCTAAGTTGACGGCTCCTCGATGGAATATATGGTTAATTTGAGAGTTATCAAACACAGCCACACCAAACGGGTAGATCTTATTCATGTCTTTAAACTGCACATCTTGAGTCTCCGCGTTACTGCCTGTCGTGACCAGCTTACGTTTCATCTCTAGAGTCCAAACGCCCTCTTTCCAGTTTGCTCCGACCTCAACGTCACCACGAGAACCCGTAAACGGTGCCCCTGTCAGCCCAGGAATTCGGTCTAATTTACTGTAATCAGCACTGAATGACTTCTTCTCAGACTCTAAAATAAGCAGAGTCTCATCAGTTAAATTGTCCGCCACATAAGCTGGCTGTCCATCTTTAATGTTATTAACATAACCGCCACCGGTTTTATCGTCTCCTTTACGTCCCCAGCCTTTGTTGGCTTTTGGGTCGGTATTGCTGTCAACATACTGGTCATCTAGCTGGTTATGAACGGCACTACGAACGCCTTTCCAGTGCCACATATCAATGTATTGGCCCGCTTTCGTGTATTTACGAGCTGGGTTTTTATCTTCCTTACCATCGATTTTTCCATCTTTGGCACGGTGACAAGCGGCATTACACCCTTTTTCAGCAAAACCGTCTGCATTAATATCCCAGAAGATAGCGAATTTATCTTCGTAGAAGGTATTGTCATGACCCGTGCTGTCTTTCTTTTTCATCTGCTTCCAACTGCCATCTTCTTGTTTTATCCAAGGGAAACGGTCAATACTTTTTGTCGGATCTTTATAGCTGATTAAAAAATAAACGTATTCTTCATCATAGAGTGACTTAATTTCTACATTAGTTTTTTTGATTCCCTCATAGCCGTTATTAGGTTTGTATGGCAATTTATTCAGCTTAATTTTTACAGATTTTGCATCATCCCACATCGCATCGGCTTGACCGTCGATGGTGATTTCAGATGTTATTTTTGAACTTTCCAGTACTTTGTTTTTGGCATAAGCAAAACTTGCTGGGGCGGTGGCTAAGGTAACTGCGACACTAATAGCGATGATTGAAGGTTTCATATTAAGCTCCTAATGGCTTCTTAAATTTGATTACAACATCATCATAGAAAGGCAAAAGTGGGCAGCGCTTGATCAAAATCAAGAAAAATCAAACGGCTATTAACAGGTGATTTGGTTTGTGATCCCACAATTAAAGTGTGTGAATTATAATTATACTCAATGCCCATGTTGATAAATATAATTATCAACATGGGACAGACAGCTTTAAAGGTGTGCCAATAATCGCTAATAAGGTAACGAGCTCATCAGAACCATGGTGAAGTGCAAGCAAGTCGTGCATCGACCCCACTCGGCCAACCGCCAGTTTCTCTTTCACTTCAAAAAAATCTAAGCAGCTTCCACAGACAATCACTTCTGTGCCTTTGCTTTTGATCTCTGATCTAGGTCAACTTTACTCAGTAGTCTTACGGTATGATGTACTGAATAGTAGTTAAATCCTAAGCCGCTAATTATTTTGAATATACATAGACCACATTAAGAGCGATTATTATGAGTAAAACTTGCAACTTAGTACTAATTATTCCACTTTTATCCATTGCTCTGGCTGGTTGCGGGGGAGATGATGATGATGACTCTCCTGCTTCACCGCCTGGAAACCAAATAATAGATAATCTATGCGGTAATAAAATAAACGATAAAAATGGAACCAATGCAAGCGGCCCGTGTTTAAAGATAGCCACTGATGCTAATGGAAAGTACTTTACTAGCTCTCCATCTGATGCTGTCCAAGCAGAATTTGTCTTCTTTCATGGTTCTATGAGCAATGACACCGACACAGGCCACTCTGGTCCCACAGGGAAGTTCCTAACATTATCGCTTAGCGGGGCTAGTGCCTGGTGTCATGCACTGAATAATCGAGCATTCGCGGGAATATCGAACTGGCGATTGCCGACTGCAACAGAATTAAATAATTTTAATAACTATCGGAACAGCAAGATGTGGTCTGATTTTGGATGGCCCACAGAGAGATGTTACTGGACATCTACTCCTTCAAGCAGCCTCCAGGTTGGAATCAATTTCTTCGACTATTCAAACTGTATCATACCTGCTAGCTCCAACGAATTTGTATCATGTACCGCTCCATAATAGATCAAATTATCGTAAGTTCAGGCAGAAACATACACTTTACAAAACAGATGCCACCCTCGGTGAGTTTTGTGAAGTGTGAGTTAGCGGCTTAGTGCGTGTGTCCTGATAAAAAAGAAAAGCACCCACAAATTAAGAGGTGCTCTCTCGTGTATTACTGATGAAAAAGAATTAAAGAGTCACGAGCTCATCAGAACCATGGTGAAGTGCGAGCAAGTCGTGCATCGAGCCCACTCGGCCAACCGCCAGTTTCTCTTTCATTTCAAAGAAGTCTAAACAGCTACCACAAACAATGACCTCAGTGCCTTTGCTTTCGATCTCTTTTAACGCCGCAACGGTATCAGCATCTTCAATGCAAAGCTTTACGCCAGTATTCATAAAGAATATAGCTCGTGCCGCTTGGGGGTACTCTGCACTGACATTGAAATAAGCAGTCATCAGTTTTCCACCAATAATATCGTCGCCACTGCCTAAAGTATCACTACCAACCACATAAGACTTCAGCGGTTTAGTGCCCGCAATAGTGACCACAAACACCTGTTCATCTTCACCTTGCAACTGCTCTTCAATCGTTCCGCCACTCGTCACTAAGTGCTGTTGTAATTCTAGAAATAAACTTTGGTCTGCCGTTTTAATGACCAACTGATGATCACCTTTTTGCGTTAAGGTTGCATCAATGAGCGCCAAAGCTTGAGGTTGGGATAACTCACGAGCATCAAGATGTTTTTGCATAATTTTTTACTCCATCAATAATCGTTCTAGTATAAATTTGGTTAAAATTCACGTTCATCTCTGTCAGTTTTTCAAAGAGATCCGAACTATCATAATCTTCAACTAACAGACAAAATCCACATTCGGAGCTGATGGTACGCGGCGCTGATATGAGTTTTATCTGCTCAGTTAATTTCTGTGTTTTTATCTTTTTCTCTGCTTTCAATGCAAAGTGGCTCGACGCAAAAGTAATAATGTAACCATCGATAATTTGTTCATCGCGACTCATCTACGCCTCCTTTTAACGCATTTTTATAACCCATTATCGCCGCGCCAAGAGCCCCCGTTAATTGCGGATGTTCAGGTATCATAATCGATGGATCGTTTGCTTGAGCCTGAATAGCCGCTAACACACCTTGGTTTTGCGCGACCCCTCCGGTAAACACAATAGGAGATTCAAAATTGAGCTTACGACCCAAGGCTATTACCCGCTTAGCCACTGACTTAAAGACCCCGCGCAAAATGACATCGATTTCGGTGCCATTATGCAAAAGACCGTTCACTTCCGATTCAGCAAACACAGCGCACATTGATGAGATATCACAACTCTCTTCACCCACTAAGGAGATCGGCCCAGTCTGTTGAATCGTGAGCTCTAGAGTTAGAGCCACCATCTCAATAAACTTTCCCGTTCCAGCCGCGCAGCGATCGTTCATCACAAAATCTTCCACTTTCCCTCGTGAGGAGACTTGAATCACTTTGGAATCTTGCCCACCGATATCAATAATGGTTTTAACCTCAGGGCACAAAAAGGCAACCCCTGCTGTATGACAAATGATTTCAGACGATATTTTGTCAGCTTGGCTAAAAAAATTACGCCCATAACCTGTCGCCACCGTTTTCGCCACATCATCAGCCGTACATTTCAGCTCAGCAAGTAACTGATTAAAAAGCAGTACCGCTTTTTCTTGTGGGGCTCGACCACTCAAGATAGTGCCTGATGCAACAATTTTTTCGCCATCAAACAACACAACTTTTACTGTTCTAGAACCAATATCAACGCCGCAGGTAATCATTCAATCAATTCCAATAACGTTTGTACTCGAACCTTCAACTGCTCTCTGTCTGAATTTGAATAATCGGTTTCGACTTTCAGATAACTCAGCCCAAGTTCAGCTCTCACAAATTCGCCGATAATGGCGGACTCTACGTTATAGGTGTGGCACGCCTGCCAGACTAGATCCACCACCGCATCCGCTTTATAATCTCTGGCCAATTGCTGCAACAAACGTTCTCGCCCCGTATTTGGCGTCATGCAAGAGCACGGAATATTGAAATGTTTACGCGCGATGGCGGTTAACGGATCGCCCTCTTCAGAGACATTTTCAAATACCCCTTTAATGCCTGAGCACGCTTCTTGAACAATCACCACACCACCACACTCTTCAATTATCTCGATGATTTTCTCAGTGCCATGCCCGGTTGGACAGCCCGTTAATAGCACTCTCGGTGCATGCTTTGGCGCTGCCTCATAACCAGATTCAAGACGTTGCTGCCCCATGGTTAAAAAGCTTTTCATCTGTTCAAGGTGAGAGTCAAAACCTGCTACTCTGTAACGTGTTTTGGCCACTTCAAGTCCGGTGACAATAGACGGTTTATACTGTCCTAACTGCTGAATTGCCAGAATCAAGCTACGCTCTTCGTTCATTGCTCGAATCGCATCACGTAGTTTTTGATCGGTGATCTCAACATCGAAGGTCTTTTCTAATACCTCTTTTAACTCCTGAATTTCAGCTAACCATAAATCAAAGGCACGTTGCTCATTCACCTTTTGCGTTAACTCTAGAACATGCATGTTTTTCTTCTTAGATAGAATTTCATACATCTTCTTCTTGCCGTCGCAGGTGGTTTCTGCCACCAACAGATCTGCATCATTGAGCAGTGGACACCCTCCAGTCAGCGCATAACCAAATGAGGACTTAATCAACGGACATAAATTGCTTGGCAGTATGGTTTCAGCATGACTAATGGTATTAATGCTGGTACCACACAGGCAGATAGGGATCGCGCCAGCGGCTAAAATCAAATCCCTTGGCGTAAACTCACAATAGAAACCAACCACCCCTCTTCCTATCGATTTTTGTTGTGATACATATCGGATTTCATCGGATATTGATGATGTAAAATAGTCCAACGCTGACGATGAAAAACGCTCTGTGACGTCGCTGTTTTTTAATGCTGACATATACTCACCTACTCTATTTATTATGATTTTTGTTGGGATTCCATTAACTGAACAAAGGCATTAATGGTAAGATCTATCTGCTGTTTTGAGGTGTGATACCCAATGCTCAAACGCAAAGTTCCATTGGGAAATGTGCCCATTGTTTTATGCGCTCTTGGCGAGCAGTGCAGTCCAATTCGAATGCAAATACCGTAGTAATTACTTAAAAATTCTTCTGCGTCACCATTGTCTATACCATCAAGCTGTACCGACAGCACGCTGACTCTTTCAAGCTTGTTATCTTCAGCAAACAGTCTTACTCCCTCAATTTGTTGCAGGCCATTAATTAACCTCTGACACAGTTGTTGCTCTTTTATTTGAATATTATCGACGCCTATTTGCTGTAACCACTGCACCGCCGCATTCAAACCTGATATGCCCGGTAAATTTGGCGTGCCGCTCTCAAGGGCATCAGGGAAAAAGTCAGGTTGAGTCTCATGTTCCGAGTGACTTCCCGTTCCGCCACTCATTAATGGTTCAAACCGCTGAGAGTCCACCCTCTCATTAATAATTAAACCGCCAATTCCCATGGGTCCTTGCAAACCTTTGTGCCCAGTAAAAGCCAATAGATCGATACCAAGTTCAACCATATTAATATCCATACAACCTGCAGTTTGGGCGGTATCCACCAGAAACAGCAGATTGTATTTTCTGCATAACGCACCAATTTTTGCGATAGGTTGCACAGTGCCAAACACGTTGGATGCGTGATTGATGGCAATCAATGTAGTGGCGGGAGTAATTGCGCTTTCGATCTCATCGACATTAATCAACCCGCTACTGTCACAGCATGAAATGACTGTATTGCTGACGTCTCTATCAACCAGCTGCTGCAAAGGACGCATCATCGAATTGTGCTCCATACTGCTCACAACAAGGTGATCGCCCGCTTTTAACAGCCCTTTAAGTACGAGATTAAGTGACTCGGTAATATTTTTAGTAAAGATCACTTCAGAGTCATCAGAGGCATGAAAAAACGATAATAGTCGCTCTCTGGTTTCAAATATGGTTCGAGCAGCACGATTAGCCAATACATGGCTACCTCGGCTTGGGTTAGCACAATAATCCGTTAGAAACGGTATCATCGCATGCAACACTGAACTCGGTTTATAATTACTGGTTGCCGCATTGTCTAAATATATCAATTCTTTATTACTCATATAATCAACAACTATATTAATGACCAATTTAAGTGCTGCAAATATAAATAAAACAGAAATAACATCCGTGACAAATGTCATATTTACAGAAAAGAAAACGGTAAATACCGCGATAAATATGGATTACTTTTAGTAATGCGAAAAAACTGTTTTTATTTTCATCAACAGGCAAAAATAACTAACATTAGTTTTTCTAATGTTTATTTATCTCAATCTAGTGATTTACTATAATATCGTTAATATACAATATCTTATACTTTATTTACATTGCTAATATTTCGCTTCACTGCTAACTATTCACAAAATCATGGAAAAATGACATAAACAACAAAATTGAACATTTCTATTATTTTTGTTTATCTATGTGACCAATGCTTTAGTTTTAAATATAATTAATACTTAACATCCTCCTATCACTAAATTACTAAAATAAAACTTATGGCTTATTTAAAAAGAA
>JAESQY010000123.1 GCA_016764915.1 Aliivibrio sp.
GACATTTTGCAAATGGCCGTGTTAGAACCTAATTTATGCATTTTGGATGAAACGGACTCCGGTTTGGATATCGATGCGCTAAAAGCGGTGTCTGAAGGGGTTAATGCCCTGCGTGACGGGCAGCGCTCCTTTATTGTGGTTACTCACTACCAACGTATTCTTGATTACATCAAACCCGATTTTGTACACGTTATGGTTGATGGAAAAATCGTAAAATCAGGTGATTATAAACTCGTGAAAGAGCTCGAGGAGAAAGGCTATGGCTGGATCTCTTGAGCATAAAATAACAGCGGTACTTTCGCAGTTACAAGCGTCGACTCAATACTCTAAGTGGATGCAAGCTCATGGTCATTATAGAGGGCCGTTTACTCTGCCAACAAGAAAGAGTGGTGCTTTTCAAAAGAGTAAGGATTGGAAAGAGAGTGTGTTCGCGAAGATGATCGAGGCTTTGTGGAACAATGATGGCTATCGGTTAATTTTCATTAATGGGGAGTTTCATTCGCAACTTTCAGATTCTATTGAAGGCGTTGATATTTTGCGCTTTGAACAGGGGCATAACGAAACCGTCACTCCTAATGCTATTGCAGAGTTAGTTGATGCCATAGCGAAAGACGGCTTGTGGATAAACGTACCCGCTAAGCGACACATCGATAAGCCCATTTATCTTCTTCATTGTAATGATGGAAAAGTCGGTGAAGTGGCATCCGTTCGTCATCATATCAAAGTGAATGAACAGTCGTCATGTCAACTGGTTGAGCATTATATATCACTCATGGATGCGAACGGTTTGACGCTGTCACGTCTGTCGACAGAAATAGGTGATGGTGCTCAATTTGAGCATGTAAAGTTAATTGAAGAGGGCAGAAACCAGGAACACTTAGCGCATAACGACATGATTATTGGGCGCGATGCAAACGCAAAAAGTAGCACGTTCTTGCTATCGGGCCGTTTTATTAGCCATCAATTAAGTGGCGAGCTTTGCCATCCAGCGAGTGAAGTTAGCTTAAATAGCTTAGTGTTACCCATGTCTGGCGAGTGTTTCGATACTCGCACCTTCCTACACCATGGTGCACCGCGCTGCCAAAGCGAACAGTTGCATAAAATTGTGGCGCAAGGTGAAAGTTTGGCCGTGTTTGACGGCATGATTTACGTCAATCAAGTCGCGCAAAAAACAGATGGGCAGATGAACAATCACAATCTACTGCTTGGTGAAAAATCTCAAGTAAATACAAACCCCAAACTTGAGATCTATGCCGATGATGTGAAGTGCAGCCATGGCGCAACCATCGGTCAGATAGATCCAGAACAGGTATTTTACCTGCAAGCTCGTGGGATTTCTAAATTGCTGGCACAACAGATCATCATGAAAGCCTTTGCCGCTCAAGTCGCTGGCAAAGTATCGATGGATAATGTGCGTCAGTACGTATTACAACGGATTGAACAAAGATTGGAGAGCGTGTGATGATTAAAAGCCCTTGGCGTGGTGATTTTCCCATCATCAATAATACTCAATGTGAGTCGCCTTATATCTACCTTGATAGTGCGGCAACGGCTCAAACACCGGCATCCGTAATTGAGCGTATGCAGCATTTTTATCTTAATGAGTATGCAACGGTCCATCGTGGCGTTCATCGACTTAGTTCAGAAGCGACGGACAATATGGAGCAAACTCGACAGGATGTAGCCGATTTCATTCAAGCAAAATCCCGAGAACAAATTGTATTTACCAAAGGAACAACAGAAGCGATTAACTTAGTTGCCAATACATTTCTGCCTACCTTTACTCAATCTGGCGATGAAATTATCATTACTGATATGGAGCATCACGCCAATATTGTCCCTTGGCAGCTTTTATCTGAGAGGTTGGGTTTAACCATTAAAGTGTGGGCAATGACCTCGGATGGCGAACTGTTACTTGATGACCTACAAGCCTTACTCAGCCCACGAACTAAGTTGGTTGCACTTACTCATATCTCTAATGTTCTCGGTTGTATTAACCCAATTAAAAAAGCGACCAGCATTGCGCATCAATATGGTGCTGTGGTGTTGATTGATGGCGCGCAAGGGGTAATGCACCAAGCCGTGAATGTGTCGGATGTTGGGTGCGATTTTTATGCATTTTCGGGTCACAAACTTTACGGACCGACAGGGGTTGGTGTGCTTTATATGGCTAAAAAATGGGCGGATACGCTACCCCCTTGGGAAGGAGGAGGAGCCATGATCGATCACGTTCAATTACCGATGGGAACGAGCTATCAAGCAGCACCATGGCGGTTTGAAGCTGGGACACCCAATATCGCGGGTATTTTAGGTTTAGGTGAAGCCATTAAATACGTAAATCACATAGGTATTGATGCCATTAGCCAATATGAAGAGGAGTTGATGTTGTATGCCGAAGAGAAGTTACAAAATTTAGATTCTCTGAATGTGTACGGAAACAGCGACAAACGTGTTGGTCTTATTTCATTCAATTTAGGTGTTCACCATGCTTATGATGTGGGGAGTTTTTTAGACCGTTATAATGTGGCTATTCGGACCGGTCATCACTGCGCTATGCCTTTGTTGGCAAGGTTAGAGCAAACGGCGGTGTGCAGAGCATCCTTTGCTTTGTATAGTGACAGTCAAGATGTGGATGTATTAGTCGACCGTCTGAATTACATTAAAAAATTATTAGGATAAGTCATGAACTCTACAATGACGCCAGAAAAAGTGGTTCGAAACTTCCAAAGTTGTGTGGATTGGGAGGAAAAATATCTGTATTTAATTGAGCTTGGTGAGCGCTTTTGTACATTATCAGAGAGTGACCAAATAGATGCCCACCGACTTCATGGTTGTCAGAGCCGTGTTTGGATCGTTTTAAACAAAAATGATGATGTTATTGAGCTAAGGGCATGCAGTGATTCGGTGATTGTTAACGGTTTATTGGCCTTAATCGTCATCGCTTATGATAAAAAAAGTAACGAACAAGTGTTGGCGTTTGATCTTAAAGCTTGGTTTAAACAATTAGAGTTAGAACAGCATTTAACGCCAACTCGTGCCATTGGTATCGCGGCAATAGTAAAGCAAGTACAATTAATGACGGGTTAAACAACAGTGCCGAGCACTAAATGTACTCGGCAGTTTATTTTTAAAAAATCAGAATTATACGGCGATAAACATCTTTTTCTGATGCGACAGATACTCATCGTATGTGCCTTGGAACTTAACCAGTTGTTTGTCTTTTACATCAATAATTGAGGTCGCAAGAGACGAGACAAACTCACGGTCGTGGCTGACAAAAATCAGTGTACCTTCGTAACATTTCAAAGCGTCATTCAGTGCTTCAATTGCTTCCATGTCCATGTGGTTGGTTGGTTCGTCCATGATCAGAACGTTGATATCCTGCATCATTAATTTGCCAAACAATAGGCGGTTCTTTTCACCACCTGAGCAGTTTTTTGCCTGTTTATTGGCATCGTCTGCAGTGAACAGTAAGCGGCCTAAAATCCCACGCACCATTAAGTCATCGTGCTTGGTGGTACGCCACTGTGAAATCCAATCAAAGATGGTTAAATCGTTGTCGAAATCCGCAGTACTGTCTTGTGGGCAGTAACCAAAAGAGGCATTTTCAGACCACTTAACCACGCCTTGATTTTGTTCAATTTCATTGACTAAGCAGCGTAGGAAGGTTGTTTTCCCCACACCATTTTCGCCAATGACCGCTAATTTGGTACCAGCCTCTAGCAGTAAGTTACCTTTTTCAAACAGCAGTTCCCCATCAAATCCGTGGCCTAAATTCTCTAATTCTAGGGCTTGGCGATGCAATTTTTTACCTTCACCAAAATTGATGGATGGACTCATGCGACAGCTCGATTTCACGTCATCAAGTTTGATTTTATCCATTTTCTTCGCGCGAGAACTTGCTTGCTTGGCTTTAGATGCGTTGGCACCAAATCGGTTAACGAAATCTTGCAGATCGCTAATCTCCGCCGCTTTTTTCGCATTGCCAGCCAGCAGTTGATCGCGTATCAGGCCTGAAGCTTCAAGGAAGTATTCATAGTTACCTGGGTAGATACGCAGTTCGCCGTAATCTATATCGGCCATGTGGGTACAGACTGAGTTCAGGAAGTGGCGATCGTGAGAAATGATGATCATCGTACATTTACGTTGATTCAGCTCTTCAGCAAGCCAGTTAATGGTATTAATGTCTAAGTTGTTGGTTGGTTCATCTAGCAGCAAGATTTCTGGGTTAGCAAACAGGGCTTGTGCCAGTAATACACGCAGTTTCCAGCCAGGAGCCACCTGTTGCATCAGACCGAAATGAAGCTCTTCCACGATACCAGCTTGAATCAAAATATCACCCGCGCGGCTCTCTGCGGTATATCCGTCCATTTCAGCGAACTCACTTTCCAGTTCAGCAACCAACATACCGTCTTCTTCACTCATTTCTGGTAGTGAGTAGATGCGGTCACGCTCTTTTTTAACTTCCCATAACTTACGGTCACCCATGATCACAACATCGATAACATTGTACTGTTCAAACGCAAACTGATCTTGACTAAGAACGCCAAGCTTTTGTCCTGGAGTGATAGAGATGTTGCCAGAGCTTGGTGTCAGTTCGCCACTAAGAATCTTCATGAAGGTTGATTTACCACATCCATTCGCTCCGATTAAACCGTAACGGTTGCCGTGGCCGAACTTAGCTGAAATGTTTTCAAATAAAGGCTCAGCGCCAAATTGCATGGTGATGTTCGCGGTTGAAATCAAAGAAATATTCCTAGGTATTTAGATTGACCAGTCAATGAATCAGAGCAGTCAAATTAACAGAAGCAAAAGTGCGTATTATATAGGCGGCGAATTATACAGACTTATTGCAAAAAGAACAGATGTGCGAGCTAAGTCACAGAAGGAGATTTAAGAAGGGTAGGGGTTGGATTGAGTTAAAACCCATCCAACCATTGTTGTATATAGGGCTGTCTATCGCTTTGGCGGTTGACCATAGGTTTTAAATTTTTCTTGCATCAGTGTCATCTCATCTCGATCAAGAATGACCGGGTTGCCAAAACTTGATGCGATGCAATGGATCTTGGCGCAATGTTCAATTTCCTCTGCAATGTGGAATGCGGCGTCCAAAGTTCCTGATCCTGTCAGTAAACCATGGTTGGCCAACAAAACCGCTCTACGGTCTTTCATTGACTCATAAGCGGATTCTGCCAGTTCTTGAGTACCAAAAGTTTGATATTCGGCGCAACGAACGTCATAACCAGAAAAAGCGACCAGATAATTTGAAGCGGGCAGTGATTGTCGTAACGCTGCAATCGCAGTGCAATAAGTCGAATGGGTATGAACCACGGCATTGATATCATCACGACGGTCATAGAATATTTTATGCATACCCCATTCACTTGAGGGTTTACGAATGGAATCAATACAATTCCCCTTCATATCCATAATCACAATATCTTCAGGTTTGGCTGCAAAGTAATCGACACCACTTGGACTGATGGCGATTAAATTCTGCTCTCTGTTATATATTGAGACATTGCCGCCAGTGCCAACGGTGAGGTTATGATTGACGAGTTTTTTGCAGGTTTCAACAATCTCGATTCTCTCTTTTTCAAGCAACATAATGTATTCCT
This sequence comes from Aliivibrio sp., assembly GCA_016764915.1. GTDB lineage: Bacteria > Pseudomonadota > Gammaproteobacteria > Enterobacterales > Vibrionaceae > Aliivibrio_A. The sequence goes on from JAESQY010000123.1 coordinate 5,619, forward strand.
ATACAAAATTTTTTATAATGATTATTTGTTCATTATGTCTGCAAACATGGTTTTTAAAGCGTCGTTGTTAGCTTCACATACCCCTTTTTCCGTAATTAAACCCGTTACGAGTTCGGCTGGTGTTACGTCAAATGCATAGTTACCACACTCTGTCCCTTCAGGCGCTGTATTAACAAAGCTGCGACGACCACTGGCATCAATACCTTGCACATGAGATTGCTCTTTGCCACTGCGCTGTTCAATAGGGATCTCTTTTACGCCATCCCACACCGTCGGGTCGATAGTTGGAGATGGTAATGCGACATAGAAAGGCACGTTATTAGCATGTGCTGCGAGGGCTTTTAGGTAGGTACCAATTTTATTGCACACATCACCACGAGCGGTAACACGGTCAGTGCCTACAATCACCATATCTACTTCGCCATGTTGCATCAGGTGGCCGCCTACATTGTCAGCAATTAAGGTATGAGGAACACCGTGGCCACCCAACTCAAAAGAGGTCAGTGCACCTTGGTTGCGGGGGCGAGTCTCATCAACCCAGACGTGTACCTTGATACCCTCATCATGCGCTAAGTACATCGGTGCTAATGCGGTTCCCCAATCTACGGTTGCAAGCCAACCTGCGTTGCAGTGGGTGAGAATATTGACGGTTTCTCCCGGTGCTTTTGTTGCGGCGATTTTACGAATTATCTCTAAACCATTTAAGCCAATGTTGTGGTTAATTTCAGCATCCTCATCACAAATGATGGCTGACTCTTCATACGCCACTTGTTGACGATTTTGTGGGGAAGTTTGGCGTAAACGTTGGCAGATTCGATTCAATGCCCATTGTAAGTTGATTGCGGTAGGGCGAGTTTTAACCAAGGCCTGATAAGCCAATTCAATCGAGTCATCACTGTTATCAACAGACATTGCGAAAGCCATACCATAAGCAGCCACACAACCTATTAACGGCGCACCACGTACTTTCATTGAGACAATAGCTTCAGCCGCTTGTTCCATGGATGAGATGGTCAGGATTTCAAACTCGTACGGGAGTTTTTCTTGATTAAAAATGTGGATGCTGTTGCCATCCGTTGTTTGCCAAATAGAGCGATAATGTTTGCCGTCAATTTTCATGATTTTTACCTGATCAGTGGGGTTATAGCTCGATTGCGGTGTCGAGTGCGAGTTCAATCATTTGGTGAAGCGACAGTTCGCGTTCTTCAATGGTTAGCATGCCACCATTTTTAATGTGGTCGGTGGTGGTCAGAATACCTAAGGCTTTTGCTCCGAGTTCAGCGGCCACTGAGTAAAGACCCGCCACTTCCATATCCACTCCAATAATGCCGTACTTCTCCAGCACCTGAAAAATATCCGGATCTGGACCATAGAACAGATCACAGGTGAATAAATTACCCACTTTTACATTGAGTTGTTGTTTGCGTGCTGTGTTAACGGCAGTTTCAAGTAGGTGGTAGTCAGCAATAGCAGCAAAGTCGTGACCTTTGAAGCGCTCACGGTTCGCTTTAGAGTCAGTGCTGGCTCCCATCGCAATCACCACATCCATCAGTTGGATATCATCACTGACTGAGCCACAAGAACCGATACGGATTAAGTTTTTTACGCCAAAATCTTTGATCAATTCATAAGCGTACATAGAGATGGAAGGGATGCCCATACCATGAGCCATAACGGATAAACGCTTACCTTTGTACATCCCAGTATAACCAAGCATATTACGTACATTATTGACTTCAACAGCGTCTGTTAAGTAAGTCTCTGCTATGTATTTTGCTCGAAGAGGGTCGCCAGGCATGATGACTGTTTCTGCAAAATCATTTGGGTTGGCTTTAATTGCTACCGCCATATTACGTTCACCTTATGTATGTTGTTTTCTCCATTTTTGAATTTTGTGATGACTTATTTAGTGATGTGAATCACATCTTAAAATGGAACTGATTCACTCGGTCTTTCGGTTATCCAAATGAGTTGATTTTTGTTTTAAGTATTAGTTATGTCTGTATGTTGATTTTTAATTGAAAACCAGACATGATCGATTGGCTAATGGGGAAAGAAATGAGCAGTTCATCACGTAATTGGGCAGGCAAGTTATGAGAAAGTGTTTTGGTATGAATATTATTAATGGGTAAAAAATTATGGAATCAGTAATCAGTATTATAGGAATTATCGCCCTTTTTGGTGTTGCTTATTTGTTGTCTGAAAATAAGAAAGCGATTAATTTAAGAACCATTGGCTTTGCATTTGCTATTCAACTCACCCTTGGTGGTCTCATTTTATACTCCTCGTTTGGACAAAGTATTATTTTGACGATGGCCAATGGAGTCTCTGCAGTTATCGGCTACAGCAATGATGGTATTAGCTTCTTATTTGGTGGGCTGGTCAGCGACAAAATGTATGAGCTATTTGGTAGTGGTGGTTTTGTCATTGCATTTAAAGTGCTGCCTATTATCGTTTTCTTTTCATCATTATCAGCGGTCCTTTATCACATAGGCATTATGCAATTCATCGTGAAATGGATTGGAGGAGCGTTGCAAAGGCTTCTTAAAACCAGTAAAGCGGAATCCATGTCTGCTGCGGCAAACGTATTTTTAGGTGTAACAGAAGCCCCTCTTCTTATTAAACCTTATATGCCTAAAATGACCCGATCAGAATTGTTTGCCGTCATGTGTGGTGGTTTAGCATCGATTGCTGGCACGATGTTAGCCAGTTATGCGCAACTTGGCGTGAGGATGGAGTACCTTCTGGCTGCGTCATTTATGGCCGCACCAGGTGGTCTAATGTTTGCGAAGATGCTGATTCCTGAAACGGATACCGTGATTGAGCTAGACTCCAAAGAGCTGGAAAAAAATCAAACGGCCAACATTATTGACGCGGCGGCAACGGGTGCTTCTAACGGTGTTAAATTGGCGATTGAAGTCGGTGGTATGTTATTGGCGTTTGTGGGTTTGGTTGCACTATTGAACGGAATGCTCGGTGGCGTAGGAGGTTGGTTTGGTTTTGATGATCTTAGTCTTCAACTGATATTGGGTTATTTGTTTGCCCCTGTCGCGTGGTTGATGGGAGTGCCGTGGAATGAAGCGACACTAGCAGGTTCATTTATTGGTCAAAAAATTGTGATCAACGAATTCTTCGCTTACATAAACTTGGCCCCGTATTTAAGTGGCGATCTCCTGGTTAACGCAACGGGTTTACCAATGTCTGAGCGTACTCAAGTTATTATTTCATTTGCACTGTGTGGATTCGCTAACTTCGGTACGGTTGCAATTGCCATTGGTGGAATTGGCGGCATGCTTCCTGAACGTCGTTCAGAAATAGCTTCACTGGGCTTAAAAGCTCTGGCTGCGGGCATATTGTCTAATCTAATGGGAGCGACGATAGCAGGTCTGTTCTTTGGCCTAAGTTAACTCAATCATTATTGAAAAATAATCGTACATTTTATAGCGAAATAAATTAGAGATAAAAATATGAATACACAACTTCCGAAAGTGATTCTTCATGAACATATTGAAGGTTCAGTAACACCAGAGATGGCTCTGGTTCTCGCACAAAAATACAATGCGATATTACCTGACCACTTTTTATATCAAGAAGGTGAGTATGATCGAAATGAGTTTCCAAACGGTCGCTATAACTACGATGAATCAGATTTTGGTGCCTTTGTAACCACCTATGATACGGTTGCAGCCTTAGTTCGTGAGCCAGAAGATTACTATTTGGTTGTCAAAGATTACTTGTCACGTAATGCTGAGAAAGGCTTGGTTTATTGTGAAATTATCACGTCGGCATTTCATCTGTGTTACGCCGAGAAACCAGATGGCACGGGTGAACTAGACAGCACTAAATATCATCAAATCATGGATGCCATCGAACGTGCTATAGCAGAAGTAAAAGTTCAATATGGCACTGAAACTCGCTTGCAAGCCTGTGGGGTTCGTCATTTGAGCCATGAGCACCTTAATCTAAGTGTTGATTTTATCCAACAGCAACCTAGAGCCATGATCACAGGTTTTAATATTGCGGGTAATGAGATGGCAGGTGAGTTCTCTGATTTTACTTATGTGCATGAATTAGTCAGTAAAATTCCATTGGATAAATCGTATCATGCGGGTGAAATCTGTGGGCCTGAAAGTATTCACCAAGCCATAAAATATGGTGCAAAACGTATCGGCCATGGTATTGCTGCGATTAAAGATGAGGCATTAATTGACCAACTTATTCGCGATAATATTACCTTGGAAGTGGCCCCTACGAGCAATCGAATTTTGGTTGCTGAATTGAATCAATCTCTTGAAAACCACCCACTGCGAAAATTGTATGAAAAGGGAGTACGCCTCTCTATTAATACCGATGATGCGGGTCTGTTCGGCACCGATATTGAAAAGGAATATCAAATAGCAGTAACGCAATTTGCATTCACAAGAGTTGAACTGTTGGATGTGACTCTGTGTGCACTTGAAGCGGCATTTGTAGAGAGTGAGATTAAACAATCATTGATTGAGCGCGTGTATCAGCAATTTAGTGAGCAAGATTGGTTTGAACTTCGAGGGCTGTGTACAACGTTATCACCCGGTGCGTTACAACAGCGTTTGGCCACTCGACTTCAGCTCGCTCCATCGGTATAGGAACCCATCATGTTAAATGAAGTTTTATTAGCGGCATTATCTGGCTTGTTAGTCGGTGTTGTTTTTACTGCAGTGAAGCTGCCAATTCCAGCACCACCTGTCCTGTCGGGTGTTATTGGGATTGTGGGTGTCTATTTAGGCTCAGTCATTTACACCAAGTGTGTAACGATGTTTTTTTCTTGAACATAGTTAAGTTGTTCATAATACTTTTTCAATAAGTAAATGTGTAAAAGATAAGGAGAATCAATGGATAAGGACATTACAATGGTTTTCCCTAAGCCTTACAATGGAATACAAGTTAATTACTGTGTCTCAACGGGGTGCGAGAATTTTGGTCTGAGTGATCCGGTGTTGTATCAAGCGGTATATAACACCAAATCACTGAATATTTACCACTGTCCTAAATGTGGTGCTTATCCGCAGATTATTAATAATCGTTCTATCTACCAAACGATAGAGCATCAAAAAAAATACCACGCTTTGTCTCTGATTTCGTGTCCAAAAGGCGAATGTTCATCTCATACACTGGCCGTCCATGCTTATCCACAACACTATCGTGCATTTGGTAAAACCAACTCGTTGAAGCAACGCTATCAATGCCGGTCGTGTAAAACGGTGTTTACCGATCAGCTCACCTGTTTGAACCCTCAAAGTGAAGCACAAAACGCGATCTTCTATGGCATGATGTATTCATTCGGCGTTCGTAATATCTGTCAAAAACTGAATATCACTGCTAAAGCATTTTACAAATTACAGCGGGGTATGGTTGATAGACTCAAATATATTGCTCATGTCAAAGAAGAGGCATTTTATCAAAAAATTGAAGCTTGTAATTTGTCGACCAGTTATCAGTTTTTGGGTGATCAACAGGGCGCGATGCTGGTTGCTACAGCGCATACAGCAAGTGGGTACATCCTAGGGTTTGATACTAATATCACCTCAGATATGGCATCTGAGTGTTTGCTTAACGTGGACGCTAAAACATCGACTAAACGCCTTATTGACGATATCGAACAAGGCGATTTGATGATGGATATTACCGCTCAGTATGAAGTCATTATGGCAAGGAAGAACTACCTAGATCCGACAAGTAATGGTCGCTCGGTGTCGCACTCCTATAAAGGCGTGTTATCTCAGCCGTATTTAGCCAGTTTTGCACATGCATTAGTGCTGAGAAAAAAACTGCAGCACAAATCTCATCGTTACTATTTTGTTGAGCAAGATACCATGCTGAGGAATGCGTTCATGAATGCATCTCTGCAAGATTTAATTCGCTCAGAGGATCATCTTTTCTATTTCAGAGAAAGCGCGCAAAAGATGGAGTGGTTTAATGAGCAAAGACTCAATATTCGCCATGTAGGCTGGTGGAAAGATAAGTGGGGTTTTCTTTCTGAAGAGAATAAAACCAAAGCCGCTTGTCATATCAAAGGTCAAGATCTGTCGGTAGAGCAGTGGCAAACACTATTGCAAGATGCGAGTTTAGATGGGGTTCAGCATTACCTTACCGCCGCAACAGAGTTCTTCCAGGGCTTAGGAACCACACTCAATGAACAATCATTTAATGACTGGTTGCATGTTTTTACCGGTTACTACAATTTCTGTTGGCCGCATCGAAATGGCAAAACACCCGCACAGTTACTGGGTTTCTTTGACCGTCCAATTACTCTAGGCGAACTGCTCAATGGCTATGAATTGACTTAGGGCTTGGACACAATCCAAGCCCTAAACATAATCTTACTTAAACTCACCGAGCATGTAGCGGTAAAACGATGGGTTTACCCATACTTTTGTTGGCACAACATCGTAACTATCAGCCATCGAGCGAACTTGCTCTTCTTGTTTCTCTGCTTTTTCTGGTAGAGACATGAGATCAGCTTGATAATCACCCATCACCACACGGTTTTCAGTCAATACCTTGTAGTCAGCCATCTCAGTATATGAACGGTAGAACGGCTGCCACCATGACTCAAAAATTAACCCTTTCTCTTCAGCACTGTCTTTTTTCGCGTACTGGTTGATTAAGTCCATAAAGCTCTTTTTACGCTCTGCTGTTTGGAATTCAAAATCTAAGTTGTACTCTTTCACTACAGAGACCATTTTACCACTTTCAAGGGTCATCACTGGGTAGTTTGGCTCTCCCCATTCCGGAAGATATAAAAAGGCTGACGATTTTGGCGTAAGCTGTACCTTAGGGTTAAAGCTTTCACTCTTCATCAAATAAAGCAGCTGTACCGCATGTTGGATATTGTTATGGCCGTAACGGATCATTAAATCGGGGTTGAAGTTAGAGTCATCTTGAGTATCAATAACGTTATAACCTGTGGTATATCCATTATCGATAAAGCTGTTTAGTAGATGTAATGTTTTGTTATCTTCGATGACCCTTGAATCATTCCACGTTTTTACAACACGCTCTACGAGATTTGTGTCGGAAACATTACCGATATAACGTTCAGATTGATCATTTTGATCAATAACAAAGGCACTAAGTTTGCTAGAAAGTGATCTCTTTTGGTCTAAATCTTTTGCAGTAATCACTCCCATATCAATCAATAAAGCATCTGCTTGTTTAGCGTCACTGATGCCTGTTGCTTTTACGATCTTTTCTTGGCTGTAAGTGAGTGCTAGCTCATTAAGGTTAAGTGCGTCTACTGCTTTTTCTGTGGTCATCTCTGCTGCGTGTGATGCCAAAGGAAATAGAGCTATAATAATGGCGGTTCTAATTAATTTAAGTTTCATTGTGATCCCTCATTCTTATGATTGTTAATGAAGTGATTTTGCGTCTTGAAGAGGATGAAAAATGTGATTGATGACATATTATTAATTAAAAAAATAGTGAGGGAGTCCTATGTTATATTGGGATTGTCATAAGCTCCATATAATTGCTATCTGTATTTCTATAACAACTCATAAGGGTAACGCTTCTTGGTGGATGTGAGGGAGGGGGCTCTATTGCGGGTGCTTGTTAAACCTATTTCTCTTCATGCTGAATAGGATAAATTATGTTCAAAATTAGTATGGATTGGAGCTATCCTGCATATTTTTTTAGAGAGTAGCACTTCGGATTTGCTATACTTTATCTGACACTTAATTGCGTCTTAAACTACCCGTTATGATGAAATCCTCACTTTAATGGACTGGTGAGCAGTATTAATGATTGTAAATAATTCTCATTATATTGGTTATGAACGATATCGATTATTTTATCGTTTATTTTATTTTTGAGATATAAGAGAGATAAATAGTGAAGAAAATGGAAGCTCCAAGTGATATGAAAAACGGAGCTAAATTTAAAACCAATAAGCATGGTTTCGTTTCAGTTGTTGAATATTATAATTGTTACACTGTTATTGTTGCGTTTGAAAATACCGGCAATATTCGAGCGATTAGTGCTGCAAAACTCAGGAGTGGAATTGTATCCGATCGCTCTATTCCTCCAGAGTCGATTATGGTTGGAGAGAAAGTTGAATCGGTAAAACATGGTTGGTTAACCATTGTTCAAGTTGAGTCTGAAAATATCGTAGTACTGAAGAATGAGCAGAATGAAGAGATTCGTCTGCTACTGCCCGCGGTACAGAAAATGAAAGATAAATCAGAAGAGATGGAGCAAAAAAAATCGGATTCTAGTGTGCCTGCATCTCTTGAACAATTAACCAAAAGAAATAAAAAGACCAGAGATGTAAATAGTATATTTAAGAAAGTATTTACAGATTACGGACAATAAAATGGCCTATCAATGGAATTAAAACTCTCCAATAGTCAATTTCCATTTCTAACTCCACGCATTTTTTGATCTTATTCATTCCGCAACCTATCGAATTTTATAATTAACATTATCATCAATAATGTAGATCGCCATCACAATCTCATTCTTACTTTGTGATGGTGGTCTTGTTTGCGCTTGCGCCATTCCTCTATGATTTCCCCACAAGATAATAAAAACACAATTAATTATTTAATCGAATAGAGAACAATAATATGAAAAAGATCCTAGTAGTGTGTGGAAATGGTTTAGGTACGTCATTAATGATGGAGATGGCGGTTAAAGAAGTGGTGAAAAAATTAAGCATTGAAGCAGAAATCGATCACGAAGACTTATCTTCTGCAGCATCAAGTAATGCGGATATTTGGGTTGCAGCAACAGATATTGCGGCTCAATTAGAAGAAGGCGGTAAGAAAAACATTATCAGTTTAAAAAATATTTTTGATAAAGCTTCAATTGAAGAACAACTAAAATCTTTCTTGTAGAGGACTATTATGATGATGAACTTTTTTGAATTTATGCTTGGTTTATTAAAAGAGCCAGCAATTATGGTTGGTCTTATTGCTTTTGTCGGTCTAGTGGCTCAGAAGTCTGATATATCGACCATTTTAAAAGGCACCATTAAAACAGTCATGGGGTTCTTAATCCTTGGCTTTGGTGCTGGCGCTCTTGTGGGTGCACTGAATAATTTCTCAGTGGTATTTACAGAGGCATTTGGTGTTAGTGGTGTTATTCCAAATAACGAAGCGATTGTGGCGTTGGCACAAGAAGCGTTTGGTTATGAGATGGCACTTATTATGTTCTTTGCTTTTGTTGTTAATATTATTTTAGCCCGTATCACTCCTTTGAAGTATATTTTCCTAACGGGTCATCACACCATGTTTATGTCGATGTTGGTGGCGGTAATCCTATCAACAGCGGGTATTACCGGTGTTGGGCTGGTTGCTCTGGGCGCGGTGATTGTGGGTTCGTTAATGGTGATTATGCCTGCTCTTGGTCAAAAATATACTGAGAAGGTGATGGGTACTGATCAACTTGCGATTGGCCACTTCTCAACGTTGTCTTACATTGTGTCTGGTTACATCGGTAGCAAATTTGGTGATACCTCTAAAACGACTGAAGATATTCAGATGCCGAAGAGCCTTATGTTTCTTCGTGATACTCCGGTAGCCGTCGCCACAACAATGTCGATATTCTTCTTACTTGCTTCTATCTTCGCTGGTGGTGAGTTTGTTGAAACGGTTTCAGGTGGTCAAAACTGGGTGGTGTTTACCTTTATGCAATCTTTGACTTTTGCTGGCGGTGTGTACATCGTGCTGCAAGGTGTGAAGATGCTAATTGCCGAAATCGTTCCTGCATTTAAAGGTATTTCAGACACCCTTGTTCCAGGTGCAAAGCCTGCGCTTGATTGCCCTATGGTATTCCCAGTGGCACCTAACGCCGTGTTAATTGGTTTCTTATGCTCATTTGCTGCTGGACTTGTTGCCATGGGTATTCAAGGTGCGCTTGGTTGGACCATTATAGTTGCAGGTGTTGTCCCACACTTCTTCGTTGGTGGTGCTGCGGGTGTTTACGGTAATGCTACCGGTGGTTTACGTGGTGCTATTTTAGGTTCGTTTACTCAAGGTATCTGTATTTCATTCCTGCCAATGTTACTGCTTCCAGTATTGGGTGGTTTAGGCCTTGAAGCAACAACGTTTGCTGATTTTGACTTCGGTGTGGTTGGCTTAATCTTAGGTTGGATTGTCTCATGAGCCTGTTTGATTTAATGGGTCGCGACGGCATTGTCATTACTAGTGAAGAGAATTTATCAGTCGATGCAGCGCTAGAGCTAACTTGTTCAACTCTGCTGGCAAAAGGCAAAATTGAAACAAGCTACTTGGATGCGATTAAACAGAAGCATAAAGATATTGGTGCTTATTATGTGTTGGCACCAAAAATTGCAATGCCTCATGCTCGCCCAGAAGATGGAGTGAAAGAGGCGGCACTTCAAGTGACAGTATTCAAAAACGGTGTGGATTTAGAGTCTGCTGATAATGGTGATGTATTCTTTGCCGTTACCTTAGCTGCTATGGATTCAGACAGTCATATAAATACGATTATGGCGCTTTCTGAACTGTTCCAAAATGATGATGATATAGACAGTATTATCTCAGCACAGAGTGTTGAAGAGATTATTGAAATAGTGAAAAAGTATTAATACCATTCTTTTAAAAGGCGGTGACGAATGTTGTCGTCTTTTTTAGGTATTAAGTAACCTAACCACCTGATTTACTTTGTCAAAATCAGTGACGTCAATAAACTGATCACCACTGGCTTCCACCCCCATGCTCACTTGTGTTTCCAGATCAATCATTGCAGAAGGTCGTTGTGTTTTACCTGACAAATGAATTTCATTAGCGCCTGTTAATGTCATAAGTTGAAGTGCATTAGAATGATTAACCCCGCAGCCGGGCATGATAGATAATCGATTATTCGCCAGTTGAACAAATTGGGTTAACTGCTCTATACCTTGATCTGCTGTGGCTTGTTGTCCTGAGGTTAGGATACGCTCACAGCCTAAGTCAATGACCTGTTCAAGCGAATATTTCCAGTCTTGAACGACATCAAAAGCACGATGGAAAGTAACACCGAGATCGCCAGCACTCTCTATCCATTTTTGACAGGCTGGCACGTTGATCGAGGCATTTGCATTGAGCGCTCCGATCACTACACCGTTTATGCCTAAGTCGCGCATCATTTGAATTTCATCACTCATGCTGTCGATTTCATTGGGTGAAAAAAGAAAATCGCCCGCGCGAGGTCGAATCATCGAATAGATTGGAACTGAGCTATTTTTGACCGCATAATTGGCAAATGCCCAGTTTGGTGTGATACCGCCAACAGACAGAGCGCTGCACAATTCTATGCGTTTTGCCCCTGCTTCGATGGCGGTGTGTAGTGATTCAATATTGTCGACGCAAACTTCAACCAGAGTGTCTCTCATTTTACTAATACCATGTCAAAATATTGGTGTCAGTATACCATGGCTTTGTCAAAGCGATCAGATAACATCCTTAGATATCAAACAGCTTCACGTATTCGCTATACCCTTCTTCAACTAGCTTATCTCTTGCCACAAATCGCATAGAAGCGGAGTTCAAACAGTAACGTAATCCCGTTGGTTTGGGTCCATCTTTAAAGACATGGCCTAAGTGAGAATCGGCAAAACGGCTGCGCACTTCGGTTCTTGGGTAAAACAGTTTGTAATCGGTTTCGGTTACCACATAAAGGTCATTAATTGGTTGGGTGAAGCTTGGCCAGCCAGTACCGGATTTGTATTTGTCAGTGGATGAAAACAGCGGCTCACCAGTGACGATATCGACATAGATACCTTCGGCTTTATTGTCCCAATATTGGTTTTTGAAAGGACGTTCTGTGCCATCTTCTTGGGTCACTTCGTACTGCAGCTCTGTGAGTTTTGCTTTGATTTCGTCATCGGTTGGTTTTACATACTTTTTGGTATTCATCGCGACTTTTTTGCTGTCGATGATCGCTCTGATGGTCTCAGGATTCTCTTTTCTATCGTCGCCAAAAATGCCGTTTAAATATTGGTCACGACCAGATGAAAAACGGTAGTAGTTGTAACGAACCGGGCTCTTTTTGTAATAATCCTGATGGTACTCTTCTGCGGGCCAGAACTTCTCAAATTCAATCAGTTCAGTGGCTAAAGGGGCTGGATAAATGTTGGCTTGATCGATCTCAGCGATGAAATCTTTAGTGGCGGTGAGCTGTTTTTCTGAGGTGTAGAAAATAGCAGGACGGTACTGTGGTCCTCGGTCGACAAATGATCCTTTTGCATCGGTTGGGTCAATGTGGCGGAAAAAATAATCCAGCAGTTGTTCATACTTTAATGTGGCTGGGTCGTAGGTCACTTTGATCACTTCAATGTGTCCTGATTTCCCCGATGATACCTGTTTATAGGTGGGGTCTTCTAACTTGCCACCGGAATAGCCAGAAACAACGTCAATCACACCATCAAGCTTTTCAAGATCAGACTCAGTACACCAAAAACAGCCACCTGCTAATGTTACCTCTTCATAACTGCTGTTAACTGCAGTTTTACTCATGGTATCAGCAGTGCCTGTTTGACTCATTAGCAATGAGAACAGTGGTATGGCGACGGTAAGCGAAAGCAATACCTTGGATAATTTTTTCATAAACACCTCGTGATCTGGAACTCAACATTGTCGTAGGTATGGAAATGTCGTCCAATGTAGATATATAGACAGAGGAGCATCAAAAAAAATTTCATATTGATTTAAAATTTGAATCTATCGGAGTGATTTTCAACGGTTATCTCGAGTGGTGAGTCCTTTGACAGACTCACCTTGAGCCGCTTTATAGTGTAATATTCTTCAACATTCCAGCTTCAGCGTGGCCAAGAATATTGCACGCAAACTGAATGTCTTTAACGCCCTGAAAATGCCACAGTAACTGTTTCGCTTTGCCCGGTTTGACGGTAACAGAATTACTGGACATCTCTTCATGATGACCCATATTCATAGATGTCATCATTTCTCGATGCTCTAGCTGTTCTTGTGCAGAGCCAATCGTAAATTCATGCTCTATTTTCCCCGTGTTCATTATCACAAACTGTACGACATCGTTAGTCTCAACCTTAACGTCTTTTTTAAAGATTATTTTCATGTCATCTGACAACATGACATGCACGACTTTATTGGGTTTTACGCCGGTGGCTGGCATCCCGACATCCGACATGCCCGGCATCGACATTCCGTTTATCGACATTGCACTGTGGTTCATGCCACTCATCATTTTCATCGAATCTTGTTCCATCATATTGGAGTGATCCATCGGATTCGCAAATGTGATAGGAACGCTAACTGATAGAGCTATAGTCAAAACAGCGATTGTTTTTTTCATTGTTTACTCCTTGTTTAAATGTAATGCGCAATAAAATAGTTACTCTGATATAGAGATAGTTTTATCACTGTGTTGTTCTTGTTGATTGATCTCTCGGCTTTTCCATAATTTGAATACAGCCGGTAAAACCAACAGTGTCAGTAATAGTGCCGATGTCATTCCTCCTATCATCGGAGCGGCTATACGTTGCATTACTTCTGAGCCTGTTCCTGATCCATACATGATTGGAATCAAACCAATGATGACGGTAAGCACTGTCATTATGACGGGACGAACTCTCAAACCTGCGCCTTCGCGAATAGAGTCAAGAAGATCTTGGTGCGTGATTAACTGCTTATTTTCGACAGCATGCAGTTTTTTGTAGTGCCATGCTTGATTGAGGTACACCAACATGATCACCCCGATTTCGACCGCAACTCCAGCTAACGCGATGAAGCCAACACCCACTCCGATTGAGAAATTGAAATTTAATTGATACATCAACCAAATTCCGCCCACCATCGCTAGTGGTAACGTGCCCATGATGATCAACACTTCTCCTATTCGTCTGAAGCTCAAATACAGCAGCAACATGATGATAGTAAGGGTGATAGGAACCACGACACTTAGGCGTTCTTTTGCGCGTTCCATATACTCGTATTGTCCTGACCAAGCGAGTGAATAACCGATAGGAAGGGTTAAATGCTCAGCAACGGCTTGCTTTGCTTCAACCACATAGGAACCCAAGTCACGACCATCAATATCAACAAATACCCAACCATTAGGACGTGCGTTTTCGGTCTTGATCATTGGAGGACCATCTTCGTAGCGAATGTCTGCTACATCGGCGAGAGCAATACGCGCACCATTGGGAGTAATGAGCGGTAAGTTTTTCAATTTCGCCACAGAGTCGCGGTAGATTTGAGGGTAACGAACATTAATTGGGTAGCGTTCTAACCCTTCTACTGTTTCACCGACATTGATGCCCCCAACCGCTGTTGAGATAACCTGTTGTACATCATTGATATTCAGGCCGTATCGCGCCGCTGCTCGACGTTTGATATCAATATTTACATAACGGCCACCTGCAACGCGTTCAGCATATACCGAAGCAGTACCATGAATCTGATTAAGAATAGGCTCCAAATCTAAACCAATTTTTTCGATGACGTTAAGGTCGGGTCCCGCTATTTTGATGCCGATAGGGGTTTTGATCCCAGTGGCTAACATGTCGATACGCGTTTTTATTGGCATCACCCACGCATTAGTAAGCCCAGGAAAATTAATCAGTTCATTAAACTCTTTTCGTAATGATTCAGGAGTTACCCCTTCACGCCATTGGTCACGAGGTTTGAATTGAATCGTGGTTTCAATCATTGTCAGTGGCGCAGGATCGGTAGCGGTTTCTGCACGACCCACTTTACCCCACACCGTTTTAACCTCAGGAACCGTTTTAATCAGTTTATTGGTTTGTTGTAAGATTTCTCTGGCTTTACCAATAGATATGCCCGGATAGGTGGTGGGCATGTACATCAAATCCCCTTCATCAAGCGGAGGAATAAACTCGCTACCGATTTTAGTCAGTGGATAATATGCGGATGCCATTAAGGCAATTGCAATGACGATCATGGTTTTGGGGTAGGTGAGACTGACGTTTAGCAGTGGACGATACAGGCCGACTAAAGCACGGTTCACGGGATTTTTGTTTTCTGGAAGGATTTTACCTCGAATGAAATAACCCATTAATACGGGAACTAAGGTGATAGCCAAGCCTGCTGACGCCGCCATTGGATAGGTTTTTGTGAATGCCAACGGTGAGAACATTTTGCCCTCTTGTCCTTCAAGGGCAAATATGGGCACAAAGCTTAACGTGATGATCAGGAGTGAGAAGAACAGCGGTGCACCGACTTCCTCCGCTGCTTTGCTAATCACTTGCCAGCGGTTTTTGTTTGTGAGAGGAGTTCGCTCAATATGCTTGTGTACATTTTCGATCATGACGATAGCACCATCAACCATAGCACCAATGGCGATGGCTATCCCTCCAAGAGACATAATGTTGGCGTTAATGCCTTGCCAATGCATCACAATAAATGCAGAGAGTATTCCTACCGGTAGACTTAACGCAATGACCAGTGAAGAGCGAAAATGAAACAAAAACAGTGCACAAACTACCGCAACGACGAGAAACTCTTCGGCGAGTTTTTTCCAGAGATTATCAACAGCGGAGTTAATTAGGGTTGAACGGTCGTAAGTGGCGACTATATTAACCCCCTCTGGTAGGCTATTTTGAAGTTCTTCTAATTTAGTTTTAACGTTATCAATGACTTTGCTGGCATTTTCACCAAAGCGCATCACAATTATGCCGCCCACAGCCTCACCTTCTCCGTTAAACTCTGAGATACCTCGTCGCATTTGGGGGCCGATGTTAATGTCAGCGATATCACCAAGCAGTAATGGTGTGCCTTTTTCCGTAACCTTGAGAGGCAGTGATTGAATGTCTTCAATACTCGTGAGGTAACCTGAGGTACGTATCATATGCTCAGCTTCAGCGACCTCGATAACGGATGCTCCCGTTTCTTGATTGCCATTTTTAATCGCCATGTTGACTTGCTGTAGGGTAAGGTCATAGGCACGCAATTTAGCTGGGTCAATCTGCACTTGATACTGTTTGACCATGCCGCCTACAGTGGCAATTTCAGCGACGCCATCAACGGTTTGTAACTCATATTTTAAAAACCAATCTTGGATACTTCGCAGTTCCGCCAGATTATGTTGTCCTGTCTTATCTTGTAATACATAGCTGTATATCCAGCCTACACCTGTGGCATCAGGACCTAATATTGGTTTTGCTTGAGAGGGTAAATTGGGAGCTACTTGGCTTAAGTATTCCAATACTCGCGATCGTGCCCAATACATGTCGGTATCATCGTCGAAAATGACATAAACATAGGAATCTCCAAAAAAGGAGTAGCCACGGACCGTTACTGCACCGGGTACGGAAAGCATGGCGGTAGTTAGAGGATAGGTGACTTGATCTTCAACGACTTGAGGTGCTTGGCCTGGATAGCTTGTTTTGATAATAACCTGAACGTCAGACAGATCAGGCAGAGCATCTACCGGGGTATTAATGATGCTGTATAATCCACCCAGAGTAAGAAAAAGCGTCGCAATTAACACTAAAAGACGATTACCGATGGACCAACGTATGATGGCAGCTATCATTGTGTGTCTCCTGCTTTATTAAGTTGCTTCAAGCGGAAATCTACACCCTCTTTGGTCACTAGAAACCGGACTAATTGCCCCTCCTCAAAACCGGAGAGTTCTATTTCATTGTCGACAGAGAAATTCATCTCTCCGGCACTCCAATCCCACTCAATAACGGGTTGATGAGAGAGTGTGATCATACCGAAATCGGCCATTAGCATAGAGACTTCACCAGTCATCCACACGTCACCAGCAATGACGCTGTTATTCGCCTTTAATGGGATGATTTTCCCCTTTGCCCATGCTGTTGTTGATACCGTTTCTTTTGCGTTGTCAGCGAGTGGTTCAACACCATTGATGCGAGATAAATCGGCAGATTGGCTTGATTCTGAATCCAACATAAAGTGTGCAGAGGTGACGACGCGATCACCCTTGGACAGGCCTTTAATAACCTCAATTCGGTCACCAGCCTCACGTCCGACGTCGATGCGTACTGAGCGATACCTTCCTTTGCCTTCGGCCAATACGACACGATTCATACCACCAGAGCGGATCACTGATGAGCGTGGAATGGTCAATACACTTTCATCTATCTTGGGCTGGAGTGTTATGTTGGCAAACATATTGGGTTTAAGTTCCTTCTCAGGGTTTGGGAATTTAAGGCGAACTCGTAGTGTGCGGGTTGTTGGGTCAAGAATAGGGTAGACGTAATCGACTTTGCCTTGCCACGTTTTTCCTGAAATTGCATCTAATGTCATGGTGGCATTACTGCCTGCGATGACCAACTCTGATTGACGTTCAAACACCTCTGCGTCAACCCATACTTCGTCAATGGGACCTGCGCTGATAATTGATTGTGCTGGTGATAAATAACTGCCTTCTTGAATGTTAAGTTTGGCGATAACTCCGTTTGCGAGCGCTTTGACTTCGATGCTTTGAGAAGCTTTACCCGATTTTACAATCTGTTTAATCTGGATTCGGTCAACACCTAGTGAGACCAATCTTTCTGTTGCACCGTTGACTAAACCACGTCGACCTGATTGATAAGCGTTGAGTAGTTCTTCTTGAGCCTTGACCAATTCTGGCGAGTAAAATTTAAATAAAACGTCACCTTTTTTAACGTATTCACCCACGGCATTAATATTGAGCTTTTCTACCCAACCGGCCACGCGTACGTTAGTTTGCCAGAGGCGACTTTTATCAAACTCGACATAACCCACGGTTTCAATACGAGGAGAGAGTTTTTCCATCTTCGCTTGCTCGGATTTAACGCCGAGATTATTTTCAACTGCTGGGTTAATTGTAACCGTACCCATTTTATCATTATTGTTCGCGGTATCTTCGGCATACACCGGTATTAAATCCATTCCCATGGGAGATTTACCCGGCTTATCTCGTTGATAGTTAGGGTCCATTGGTGCCACCCAGTAGAGTGGACCATTTGCAGTGGTTGAGTTTGGTACTGATGTGATGTCACGATTGTTCATCGCTTGATGCTGAATTAACTGACTGCCTGCGTAACCGAGTGCTCCGCCAACCAATAACGCCAGTAGAGTAATATTAACTGTTTTCATGTTTTTAATTCCTAATGCCAATTACTGATTGTTTTGTTGGTGATTGAGTTGGGGTTGGGTGACTTGATAGTCAAAAGCGCTCAGCAGATAGGCAAGATTACTGTTGGCGATATTTAAATCGGTTAGTAATCTCCACCGTTCAAGTTGGAGAGATAATTCATCACTGGCAGCATTGATAACATCATTGAACTGAGCGGTATTATTTTGATAACCACGCTCGACTGCTTTGGTGCGTAATTGGGCTTGAGTAAGTAAAGTAGATTCGTAACGTTCAATTCTCTGCTTAAGGTTGTTTTTATCCATCAACAGTGCATTTACTTTGGCGTTCATTTGAGAGAGCAAAAGCTCTTTATTCGATTTAGCCGCGACAACTTTGTATTGAGCTGCGGCATGATTACGATCTTGACGATTGTTAGTAAATAGTGGGATATCCATGGTGAGATAAGCACTTAATAAATCGGACGCTGGTGCTCCGCCCATGCCGTTGGCTTGACGGTAGCCATACATCACCTCAACACCAAATTGTGGCGCATAGGACTCTTCTGTGATGGCGACTTGAGTTTGATTAGTCATGATTTGAACATCGGCCATTTTGATCATGGGGTGAGACATCAGCAGAGCGTAAAACTCAGTTCCTATTGCATGCGAGAGTGTGCGATTCAGCTTTTCCCATTCCAATACCGGCGTAGCCGTTAATGTCGTTTGTTGCCTTAGCCAATTCGCACTTAACCACTCAGACAGTTGAGATAGGATGCGTTGTTGCATTTGTGAATTAGATTGAAGTTTTTCATCCAATCGACTGACTTGAAGTTGTGCGTTGAGTAAATCTTGGGCTTCACTTCTACCTATGGAGTAATTGGTTTGTACATAGCGTTCCATCTCTTCCATCAAGCGTTGATTTTCGATTAATACTCGTTGAGCTTGCTGTTGATAACCAAGTTCAAGCCACAGTTTGGTCATGGAATTTGCGACGTCAAGCTCGCGGATACTCACTTGTAGAACCATACTCTCGGCTTGTTGTTCTGCTTTGTTTTGTTGTAAGTCTAAGGTTGAACCTCGACCAAATTCTTGCATCAGACCGATTGAAATATTGGTCATTGGGTCATCGTCGAATGCAAAACTATCAACAGGTAAACCGCCAATCCCGAGTTTCAGTTTTGGGTCCATCAACGTATTGCTGGCAATCGCCGTTTGCCTCATGGCTAAAGATTGAGCAAAATATTGCTGACGGTTTGCGTCATTGTCGAGAGCAAGTTCGATTAAGTGAGTCAACGAAGCCTGAGCCGCCGAATGACTCGCTGTAGATTGCTTTGATGCGAATGTAGGTGTGACATTGACAGCCATCAATGCAGCGACCGACACTGTGAATATGTGTTTTGTTATTTTCATTGTGAAATTCCATTACATAGAGTCCAGATTTCTCTAGATTGACAATGAACCTTCACGCACGCTGGCGTGTAAGCTTCAGTTCGTTATTGAATGGATTTATGCAATGGGAGGTCGGTAGAGGGATCTTGCCTGATAGCGAATATCATAGACAGAGTCGTACGAGATTTCTGAACGTTGAATGGTCGGTGTAATGTGAAGTGGACTGGCCCAGATAATAGCGTTAGCGACAGTGCAAGATGCCGTGCTGCAGTTTGCCATCGAGTCTGAATCCATACCACAGTCACTCATGGAACCCTGATTCGAGTGGGGTAAGCTACTGGCATCGGTAGATGAGGCACAGAAATCGGTAGACATGGAATGACTTTGGTCAAGCATTTTGAACGTCATTATGGGTGTGCTAAAGGCAAGGCTAGACATCAGCATAACGAAGATGCTGAATGTGGTTACCCAGATTGTGCGGATTGGTGAAATACGCATATTGTGCCTTTAGGAAAAATTCATCGATATAATAAAGCTTTACCTTAGGGGAAGGTCAATAATTATTTCTGCTTAATCGTGATGTTATGAATCGGCTTGATCTTGGTTTTGAGCTGGATGAAGCCCTACCGATTAGGCATGAGGTTTTGTGGCCAACTAAACCGATGCTATTTTGCAAAGTCGACGGTGATGAAACCGCCAAACACTAGTACCACAGCAACAAGTTTTTATACTCAGTTTGGTATGGAAAAACAGGGCGAGGAATTTAACAAATCGGGCGTTTTGTATATCAAGATGGAAGTCAGCCTTAGTTGTATTTAATTGATGAGATGGCCTCTCTATAATTGCAGATACCTCCTATAGTTAGATAGTACTGATAATATAGTAAAGAGAGGTTATGTAACTATGGGTATTCTCGTACATTTAGAAGCCAATGCCAAACCAGAGTGCGTGTCAGAAATGAGTGAATCATTAGCAACGTTATTTCCAGAAACAAGGGTCTATGATGGCTGTATTGATATTACGGCTTATCTCAATGATGATGGTCATACTTTTATCTTTACAGAACATTGGGAAACAAAAGAGCAGTATGAAAAATACCTCGCTTGGAGACAAGAAACGGGTGTTTTAGATAAACTGGTTTCGCTTCTTCAAGAGCCGCCGACAATAAGGTATTTTGAAGCAGTCAAAGCGTAATGGATAAAAGCAGGCGTTATGCGGTCACCTGCTCAATATACTCTGCACTGATATCTTGGTTGATATAGGCCATACCGAGTTTATTTAAAAACGCCATGCGGTCAGCATTTTTTAGATCAATATCTGGCGTGTCTAGACCATTTTTTGGTATATTTTTGCTAAATTCGCCATGAATCTCTCTCCACTCTCCATGAGTAACAAACTCATAGCGCCTACATCTGGTTTTACTTTTTCTCGTTGTAGCGGTGGTAAGTTGACGGCGATGACAATCGGTTCTTCATCACCTTCAAAGCGAACATAGCGTTTATGCACCGTTTGGCTAGCCCAATAGTAGGCAAGCTCTTTGCTTTGAGTGAGAAAAACAGGCTCAACCGATTCAGTATAGTGATTACCAATGGTGCTCATGGTGTTTTTAGCCGCTTGGTTTAAGGCTATATCTCCTGAGCGGTTCAACCCTTGCTCTTGAATAGAGGGCAACAAAGCAGAAGAGGTGCCGTGATACCACACGCCGTTGGTCGTAAAACCGTTAGTAGAGAGTAGTTCTTTTGCGTCTTGTAGGTGTTGGGGAGTCTGATTCATATGCGCCTCACAAAAATTAATAGAGTGTAGAAGGCGGTACACTGTCCGCCTTCTTTCAGTCATTGAACACGGTTAACCGAATTGGTTTGATGTGTTTAATGCCCCGCCAGCTTTTAATGCGTTTTCACCCGCAAAGTACTCTTTGTGGTCATCACCCATATCAGAACCTGACATGTTTTGGTGTTTTACGCAGGCGATGCCTTGGCGGATCTCTTTACGTTGAACGCCTTCCACATAACCGAGCATGCCAGCTTCACCGAAGTACTCTTTGGCCAGGTTGTCCGTCGACAACGCAGCGGTGTGGTAGGTTGGCAGAGTGATCAAGTGGTGGAAAATGCCAGCCTCGCGTGAAGAATCAGCTTGGAAAGTACGGATTTTATCATCAGCTCGAGTCGACAACTCTGTTTCATCATACTCAGCGCTCATTAAGTCTGCTCGGTCGTATGATGATACATCCTCCCCAGCTTCAGCCATGGTATCAAACATCTGCTGGCGGAAATTGAGTGTCCAATTAAACGATGGAGAGTTGTTGTAGACCAGTTTTGCATTGGGGTGTACCGCGCGCACCTCGTCCATCATGGCTTTAATTTGACCAATGTGCGGTTTTTCGGTTTCAATCCACAACAGATCTGCTCCGGCATTGACCGCTTCGATACAATCAAAGACACAGCGAGCTTCACCTGTACCTTGACGAAATTGATACAGACCAGACGGAAGACGCTTAGGACGAACTAACTTACCGTCACGGTTGAAGCAGACATCCCCTTCGGCCATCGCGGTGACATCGATCTCTTCTACATCAAGGAAAGAGTTGTAAACATCACCTTGATCGCTGGGTTCTTTCACTACTGCAATCTCTTTAGTCAGGCCTGCACCTTGTGAATCGGTACGAGCAACGATGATACCGTTATCAATACCAAGCTCTAAAAAGGCATAACGCAAAGCGCGGAGTTTGGCGTGAAAATCTGCGTGAGGAACCGTTACTTTGCCATCTTGGTGGCCACACTGCTTCTCATCGGCTACTTGATTTTCAATCTGTAGGCAACACGCTCCCGCTTCAATCATCTGCTTGGCCATTAAATAGGTGGCTTCCGCATTACCAAAACCCGCATCGATATCTGCAACTATAGGCACTACATGGGTTACGTGGTTATCAATTTGATCTTGAATTGAGATTTGTGCGTTGAAATCATTGGTTTCACGCGCTTCATCTAAAGCGCGAAAAAGGCCACCTAACTCACGCGCATCGGCTTGGCGTAAGAAAGTATAGAGCTCTTCAACGAGGCCAGCGACACTGGTCTTTTCGTGCATCGATTGGTCAGGCAGTGGACCAAAGTCAGAACGTAGAGCAGCAACCATCCAACCCGATAGGTAGAGGTAACGTCGATCGGTCTGGCCGTTGAAGTGCTTTTTAACGGAAATCATTTTTTGTTGGCCGATAAATCCGTGCCAGCAACCTAAAGACTGGGTGTACTGAGAGCTGTCTGCATCGTATGCAGCCATATCAGCACGCATGATATCCGCCGTGTATTTGGCAATATCAAGGCCAGTCTTAAACTTATTCTGTGCACGCATTCGAGCAGCTGATTCTGGGTTTATTGCATCCCAAGGAGTACCTGCATTGCGCTTTGCTACTCCAATCGTTTCGATGTCTTGTGAGATATTTGACATTGCTCTTCCTTAATTTACAGATTAAAAGTTGGCTCAAAGTCGGCCGGTTGCTAAATCTAAATCTTGAATCCAGTCTAAACGTCACCACCACTATTTTTATAATTTATAGTTTTTATGTTCGTTATATATTTGATGAATATTGTTATGGTCATGATCTGTTTAGGTGATCACAAAGTTATCAATATTGATTGTTTAGATAGCGATTATAAAAACTATAAATTAGATTAATTTTCGTTAACTCTATAGAGTTAATAGATATTGTAATTAGTCGCATTTTAGAGAGAACCTATGAGCCTTCGTATTCAACAGGGTAGCTTGCACATCGATAGCACCCTCTACGCATTAGTTAACGATCAAATCATTCCTGGCACTGGCATTCAGGCCGATGACTTTTGGTTGTCATTTGAAAAAATTCTTAACGACCTTGCGCCTAAAAACAGAGCACTGCTTGTTAAGCGTGAACGGCTGCAAAAGCAAATTGATGTTTGGCATAAAGAACGCATTGGTCAAACACTGAATCCTGTTGAATACAAAACCTTCTTGCAAGATATTGGATATTTGGTTGCTGAGGGGGAAGACTTTCAAGTAACAACCGCCAGCGTTGAGCCAGAAATTGCGACTCAAGCTGGACCTCAGTTAGTGGTTCCAATCATGAACGCTCGCTTTGCTCTTAATGCTGCCAACGCACGTTGGGGTAGTTTGTATGATGCGTTGTATGGTACGGATGTCATCAGCGAAGAGAGTGGCGCAGAGAAGGGCAGCAGTTTTAACCCAATACGTGGGACGAAAGTGATCGCTTATGGACGAGAGCTTCTGGATAACAGTGCACCACTCAACGGTGCTTCACACAAAGAGGTAACTCACTACTCTGTTGATAACGGGTTAAAAGCACGTTTAAGCAGTGGTGAGCACGTCAAGTTAAGCGACAGCTCTCAACTGATTGGCTATCAAGGTGATGCCCTGGCTCCAACGGCCATATTGCTTAAACACAATAGCTTGCATCTCGAGATTCAAATCGATCCAACCACGGTTGTTGGTAAGTTAGATACCGCAGGCGTAAAAGATATATTGGTTGAGTCGGCGTTAACTACTATTATGGATTGTGAAGATTCGGTGGCGGCTGTTGATGGAGAAGACAAAGCGCTTGCCTATAGAAACTGGCTAGGGTTGATGAAAGGGGACTTGCAAGAGTCTGTGCAGAAAAATGGCAAGACATTGGTTCGTCGTTTGAATGACGATCGCGTATATATCAGTGAAGATGGCAGTAAAGTAACGCTAAAAGGCCGCAGTATGCTGTTTATTCGCAATGTTGGCCACTTGATGACCAATCCTGCGATTTTGGACAACGAGGGTAACGAAGTTCCTGAAGGTATTATGGATGGCATGATCACCTCACTGATCGCCATGCATGACTTAAAAGGCAACAGTCGTTTTCAGAACTCAACGGCCAGCAGTATCAATATCGTAAAACCTAAAATGCACGGCCCAGAAGAGGTGGCTTTTACCACTGAGTTATTTGGCCGTATTGAGCAAGCGTTAGGGCTTGACCACAACACCATCAAAGTCGGCATCATGGATGAAGAGCGCCGAACTTCTGTTAATTTGAAAGAGTGTATTCGAGCAGCGAAAGAGCGTGTTGTTTTCATCAATACCGGTTTCTTAGATCGTACCGGAGATGAGATTCACACCAGTATGGAAGCGGGTCCGTTTGCCCCTAAAACGCAGCTGAAAACCATGACTTGGATTGGCGCTTACGAAGATCAAAACGTGGACTTGGGACTCGCGTGCGGGCTACAAGGTAAAGCGCAAATTGGCAAAGGGATGTGGCCTGAACCTGATAACATGGCCAAGATGATGGCGGCGAAAATTGCTCATCCACAAGCGGGTGCAAATACAGCTTGGGTGCCTTCACCTACCGCAGCTACTCTGCATGCTCTGCATTACCATCAGGTGAGTGTACCTAGCCGTCAAGAAGAGCTGAGCAATCGCATTCAAGCAAACGTGGATGACATTCTCACTATTCCACTGCTGGGCGATCAAATACTGACGGCAGATGATATTCAAAGAGAGCTGGATAACAATACTCAAGGTATTTTGGGTTATGTGGTTCGCTGGATAGATCAAGGTGTCGGTTGTTCGAAAGTACCAGATATTAATAATGTTGGCTTAATGGAAGATCGTGCC
>JAESQY010000124.1 GCA_016764915.1 Aliivibrio sp.
AAATATTATTGCTGCGACTTCGCTTACAGAAGCTGCTGAAAAAGTTGTTGCTGCTGCGGAGGGCAAATAATGTCTGTATTAATTAATAAAGATACAAAAGTAATTTGTCAGGGTTTCACTGGCGGTCAAGGTACATTCCACTCAGAGCAAGCGATCGATTACGGAACGCAGATGGTTGGTGGTGTTTCTCCTGGTAAAGGCGGCACTACTCACCTAGGTCTACCTGTATTTAACACCGTTCGTGAAGCAGTAGAGAAAACTGGCGCAACAGCGAGTGTTATCTACGTACCTGCAGCATTTTGTAAAGATGCGATCTTAGAAGCGATTGATGCTGGTATTCAGATTATCATCACTATCACTGAAGGCATTCCTACACTTGACATGCTTGATGTTAAAGTCCGTTTAGATGAATCTGGCGTGCGTATGATTGGTCCAAACTGTCCAGGCGTTATTACTCCTGACCAGTGTAAGATTGGTATCATGCCGGGTCATATCCATAAAGCGGGTAAAGTGGGTATTGTTTCTCGTTCTGGAACACTCACTTACGAAGCTGTTAAGCAAACAACAGATGAAGGTTTTGGACAGTCAACGTGTGTTGGTATCGGTGGTGATCCAATCCCAGGTTCAAACTTTATCGATATCCTAGAGATGTTTGAAAAAGATCCTGAAACTGAAGCTATCGTGATGATCGGTGAAATCGGTGGAACGGCTGAAGAAGAAGCGGCAGAGTACATTAAAGCAAATGTGACTAAGCCGGTTGTTTCTTACATTGCAGGTGTTACTGCTCCTGCAGGTAAGCGCATGGGTCATGCTGGTGCAATTATCTCTGGTGGTAAAGGTACTGCTGAAGATAAATTTGCAGCACTAGAAGCTGCGGGTGTTAAAACGGTGAAGAGCCTTGCTGATATTGGCAAAGGTCTTCGCGAAATTACTGGCTGGTAAACACTCGGTAATGTAACCGTACGACAGAAATACTGAAGCCGAGCTAATAACAATTAGCTCGGTTTTTTATGTAAGCTTGGCAGTAAAGTTGGTTAGAATTGCTTGATGGGCTTAGCTTGACTTAGCATAAAGAGCAGAGCGCTGCTTACGACAACCGATGGACCTGCAGGTGTATCAAAATTCCACGATAGAGCCAATCCCATAGTGACAGATAAACACCCAATGATAGAGGCAATATAAGCCATCTGTTCAGGACTACGAGCAAATCGACGCGCCGTTGCCGCTGGAATAATTAACAGAGAGGTGATGATCAGAGCGCCTACAAATTTCATGGAAATGGCAATGACTAAACCTACCATCAACATCAATAACAGCCGCATTAAACCGATATTAACGCCCTCTACATGTGCAAGCTCTTCGTTGACAGTAGATGACAACAGTGGACGCCAGATTAAAATTAGTAATCCCAATACGACGGCTACACCCGAATAAATGTAGATAAGATCAGTGGTATTAACCGAAAGAAGATCACCGAAAAGATAGGACATCAAATCGATACGAACATTGTCTAAGAAGCTCACCGCAACCAAACCTAATGATAACGAACTGTGCGCAAGAATGCCGAGTAAAGTGTCGGTTGCTACTAATTTTTGGCGCTGCAATGCAACCAAAACCAATGCGATACCAATACAGCAGACGATCAGTGCCAAATTCAGGTTGATATCAAATAGAAACCCTAATGACAGTCCAAGCAGGGAGGCATGGGCTAAAGTATCACCAAAATAAGCCATTTTTCGCCAAACAACAAAAGATCCTAGAGGGCCTGCAAGTAGTGCGATGCCAATTCCGGATAAAAAAGCAGGCAATAAAAACTCAATCATGATGATGCCCTTTATGGTTACATGTGTGATCTACTGGATTGCCAGAAAGATCATGTTCATGTTTATGATCATGGTGATAAAAGGCAAGTTGCTGCTGGTTGGGCCCGAAAAGCTCAATATACGAAGGGTGTTTTGAGATAGACTCTGGTGCCCCTGAGCAGCAGATATGCTGTTGTAAACAGATCACCTCATCCGTTTTTGCCATAACTAAATGAAGATCATGGGAGACCATGAAAATGCTACAATTAAATCGGTTTCGTAACGATTCAATCAGCGTGTATAATTCAACTTGGCCTTGAACATCAACTCCCTGAGCTGGCTCATCCAACACTAATAGGTCTGGTCTTTGCAGCAGTGCTCTTGCAAGCAGAATTCTTTGGGTCTCCCCCCCCGAAAGGCTATGCATATTAGCCTTTTGTAGGTGTGCAGCTTGAACCAATTTTAAAGCGTCAAATCGCTCTTGCTGACTGTATTTCCCAGCAAGTTTCAAAAAATAATCGACATTTAGTGGCAGTGAATCATTAAGTATAAGCTTTTGTGGCACATAACCAATACGCAATTTATCCGCTCGGATTATTTCACCAGAGGTCTGTTTTTGTAAACCTAAAATGGTTTTGACTAGAGTGGATTTTCCTGCACCATTAGGGCCAATTAACGTGGTGATTTTTTTCCTAGTTAACGTCAAAGAGATTGAATTTAACACCTCTTTATCACCAAAATGGACACTAATATTTTTTAACTCAATTAAATTTTGCATGTTTAGAAATAATCGTTTGCAATGACCAATTGTTATAATATAACATTTATCACATTGATAGCCATTACTTCCGAGTTGAAAATGAAAATAAATAACATCCAAATGCTATGGGCAAGTATTTTATTACTTATCTCTTTTCAAAGTGTCGCTTTTGAAGTGTTAACTTCAGTTAAACCGATCCACTTGATCACTCAAGAGCTAACTACAGGGGTGGCAAAGTCATCCTATATCATCTCTGCTGGTGCTTCTCCGCACGATTACGCATTACGGCCGTCTGATATTAAAAGTATTAAACGTGCTAATTTGGTGATTTGGTTTGGTGATGATCTGGAACCTTTTTTGGCTAAAGTACTTGAAAATAAGCGCAATGTAATCACGCTAAGCCAACTTAATTCTGTGGATTTTCGTTCTTATCAAACCGGTCATGATGAAAAGGGGCACGATCATCATGGCCATAATCATCAAGGTTTAGATCCTCACTTTTGGTTAGGGCCTAACCAAGCAAAAGCTGTCGCAAAAGAGATAACTCAACAGCTTGTCAAATTAGATCCATTGCACAGTGATGAATATCAGTTTAATCTTAGGCGCTTCCAATCCAGTGTAGATAACGCGATTGAGCAGATAACAAGTGAGCTAGCCAGTGTTCAAGGGCACGGTTACTTTGTTTTTCATGATGCGTATGGTTATTTTGAAGAGACATTTTCTCTCAATAATTTAGGCCATTTTACGGTTAGCCCTGATCGAAAGCCGGGTGCTAAAACATTGATTGGAATTCGTAATAAATTGCATGCAGGTAACGTGTATTGTGTTTTTTCTGAGCCTCAATTTAAACCATCGGTAATAGAGTCTGTTACTCGAGGCACTGATGTTGCTATAGGTCAGCTTGATCCTTTAGCCACTGAGATAGAAGAAAAGGCGGGTGCATATGCTGAATTTATTAGTGGGTTAGGACAAGAATTTAAGCGTTGTTTAACTAAATGAATCAACTAAAGATTGCTGTAGTGTCCTTTGGGCGCTTATCTAGACATTATCAACTTACATATCTAATATTAACGTTTTTATCGCTATTTATTATATTTGCTTTGCCACACGTGATTCAACACTCCAGTGACATGAGTAAACGTAGTCAACTATTGTTAAGTAATGACAAACTGCAAGTTCTTTCTGAGCAAAATAGCGAACCAATGGATGTCGTTATTGACAATAATGACCCAGATTTTTCAGCACCCTCTGATGCGCTAACCAATCAAATAAATGCAGAGTCAAAGCTTATTCACTCTCATGTTGTCGGTAAAGGAGAAACGTTAGGTGCTATTTTTCAGCAATACGGGTTACCGATGGCTGATATGTATGCCTTGTTAGCGGTTGATGGTTCTGCGGCTAATATACGGGTAGGGCAGAAAATTGAGTGGCAACAAGCTGATGATGGCAAGCTGACGGTATTGAATATCCAACGCAGTATTAAGTTATCTCAAATATACAGTTGGACAGGATCGCACTACAAATACAAGACGCAAGAAAAACAGGGGGTGATGCAGCCTGTTTTACTTTTCGGTAAGGTAAGTAGTAACTTTTATAATTCAGCGCGCTCTGCGGGTTTAACTCCGAATCAAATTCAAACATTGGTGAAAGAGCTGCAGTGGAAGTTTGATTTTGGTAAACAAGCACGTAAAGGTGACAGATTTGCTATTGAGTTAACCAAAGAGTTTATTAATGGTAAGGCGGTTTCATCAGGAGAGATTAATTCGGTACTTTACTTGGCAAAAGATGAAGAGATAAGCGCCATAAAATATCAAGATGGACACTTTTATGATGTAAATGGAAGAAATTTGAATC
Organism: Aliivibrio sp.; assembly: GCA_016764915.1. Classification (GTDB taxonomy): domain Bacteria; phylum Pseudomonadota; class Gammaproteobacteria; order Enterobacterales; family Vibrionaceae; genus Aliivibrio_A. The sequence goes on from JAESQY010000124.1 coordinate 4,417, forward strand.
GTGCAATTGAACGTTTTCCGACTGAAAAACGTTATAGAATTAGCTCAAAATTTGACCCATATCGATTGCATCCGATAACAGGAAAAAGAGCACCACATAATGGAACTGACTTTGCTACGCCAATTGGAACCTCAGTTTTAGCAACAGGTGATGGGGTTGTCGTTAAGTCGAAATTTCATCCTCTAGCGGGTAATTATGTCGTGATTAAGTATGGACGAGAATACATGACTCGCTATTTGCATTTGAGCAAAAGGTTGGTGAGTAAAGGTGATAAAATTCGAATGGGGCAGAAAATTGCGTTAACTGGCAATACGGGACGATCAACTGGACCACATCTGCATTATGAATTGATAAAAAATGGTCGAGCCGTTAATGCGATGAAAGTACCATTGCCACATGCAGCACCAATACCCAAAGCAGACAGATCTGACTTTATTCACAAAGCAAATGTCATCATTGAATCACTTCGTGCTCAACTGTAGCCGAAAAAAAAGCAAAAAAAACGTGATATAGCCGGGGGGACTATATCACGGGCGTCAACGACACCTTTGCTTGCTGCTAGGTGATGCTTAGAGAAATTTGCATCACCTTGTAGAAACTTCTATTTCACTTTTCATTTTACTGCAACCAGTTGATTACATGGTTGAGCATTTAACCGCTTATATTCTTACATTCTCTTAATATCTTATTTATAACTCACTGCAAATTATTTTTTTATAACTA
>JAESQY010000125.1 GCA_016764915.1 Aliivibrio sp.
AAACACAAGTCTTTAGATTTTGATAAAAAGGGGATGATCAAACCTCTAGCTGATTTGATCAACAACGCCCTATAGAAGTGTCACTCTAGATAATTATAGTTTGACCATTTATTTCTATTGGTTATTTAACGCTGCATTCTGGGCATAATTGATGGACAGTAACTCCCAAATGGTTCATCAATTCTTCCTGCTCCCCCCAGTCACTATCTGTAGCATTGAAAATATCCGAATTTCCAACAACGGCAGTGGCTAAAAACTTTCGATCTGATGGGTCAAACTGATTTACCGGTAGCTCTTCGAAACTTCTATTTTCATCAGTAGTAGGGGTGATCTCAACCCTAAAAATTCCAGATTCAGCATACTGGTTATCATGTAGATACTTAAAAAACATATCACCAACACCAGGACTACCTGCATAGCTCAAATGGCCGCTATACTCGTCCATAATGAGTCCTTGAGCATCGATAACTATTGCTATATCTCTACACTGTGCAAGTAATTCTACACATGAAATTTCGCAATCAATAGAGGCTTGAGTTGATTTCCCGTTGGCAACAATCGCAACATTACAATCAATAACGTGCTTCAAATCACTCACTACTACATCCTTTTGCTAAGCTAGCTTTTCTTTTCATAAGTGCAGCTTTACGAGTTGCGGCTATTTCTGTCATTTCATCGCCAAAAAAGTTCTCTGGCCAATTATGAATCGAGCCATATTCATCAATTAGTAATTCTTCATACTTAGCTTTACCTCGATGAGTTGAAAAGAAGTAAAGCTTTAAATCCTCACTTTCAGCTTCACTTTCTGCAACCCGACGTTGCAACCTTCGAATAAAGTGTTCGCTGTGGCTCTCAACAATTACCTGTATTTTTCTAGTCTTTGATACTGTTAATATAAGGTCTGCAAGTTGGCTCTGAACCGCTGGATGTAAGTGGATCTCTGGTTGCTCTAATAGAATGGAACTTCCTTCAGGAACATAATAAAGCAAAACCAAAACAGGAAGTATTTGGGAAACGCCAAAGCCAACATCAGTCAAACCCACCTCTACAGAGCCTGCTTCTTTTTTAACTAACGTTCTAAAGTGATTTGTATTTGGGGCAAGTTCTTCCACTCTAAACGAGTCAATCAGACCCAGCTCTTTTAACCAGTACGCTATCATCTCAGCAAAAGGTCTAGAACGCTTTTTATAGCCGAGGCTTCTTTTTTCACCACGGGATGTAGCTGCTAATATTGCATTAACGGTTAGCTCACCTCTATGCCCTACTCCTGATGGACTAGTTCCAGACCACTGATAACTTCGCTTCGGATGATCTCTAAGAGGACCTAGGTAGTAGATGTTATCCATTGCTAATTCAAATGAGGCTTCAAATTGACTTAAGAAATCAGCATTTTGGTAGTAGGTTTTGGCCTGATCAGGAAATAAATAATTTTTAGTTGGTCGAGGTAGCTTCCACATTCTCCCTTGCGTTCGAGTAAATCTGAAGTTTCGATCTCCACTCCCTAAAGCTTTGAGCTCAAAACCTTTCGTCGTCTCTTTCTGCTGAATAGCAAATTTCGTATTATCAAACTCATAACTTAGTGCCTTTACAGTCAATAGCTTATCTTCAAAACCAACTTCCGATGACACCTTAAGATCTTTACCTTTAAATAGGATACTCGCTGAACTTTTTTCAACATCCTGAATTCTTAATTCTTTTTGTAGACCCCACTTGAGCTTCCAAGATAGATCTAATTGTTGATCGTGTTTATAAATAACATCATGGTATGTGCCTAAATCTGCGAGTTTTTCACTACTACCAAAATCTATAGCTATCGACCTATCACTGTTATCTTTAGTTTGTTTTAACATCAATAGGGCTTGAATTAAGCTACTTTTTCCAGAGCTGTTTGTACCAAAGATTCCAGTTACAGATCCAAACTCTATATCGAGCTTTTCCCACGCTTTGAAATTTGACAATTCTAGTGTTTTTAACATTTTTTATTTAGCCCTATTGTTTTATAAGCACTTGATACGATTAATAATAGCATTTAATCAACAATCTACGCACTCTTACTCTCACCAACCACCGCATTGGCGTTCACTTCTCGTATCACATCAAACAGCTCTACTACGGATCCTTCATCAAAGAACCCGTTAGCTCCTTCATAGTGATTATCAGTAAATGGTGGCTCGAAGAGTTGTGACATATCGAGAATGCCGTTATTAACTAGGTAATCGATCACTTGGTCGACGAATTGAATCTGTTCAGCGTTGTAAGACTCTTCATCAAGGAAGCTGCTGAATGCTTCTTTAGCTGCATTCATATCTAAACCGACTAGTTCGCGAATAAATGTACCTAATGGCTTCTCTTTTAGTATTTTCTCACGGTAGGCTTCCACATCACTCATGCCGCTTGCATCTAGTAGTAAGCTTTCTAGGACGTCTAGATCAACTTGTGTGATGGCTTTATTGCGCTTGAGCTTTTGAATCGTAAGCTGGTCTTGATGATCTTTAATGTACAGTTCAATCTTCTTGCGGTACTGCGCTAGGTCAACGCTAGGGCTGCTGTAAACACCGGTTACGTCATGAACACCTTGAAATTCATCTTCAAAGGTAGTGTAAACCTTCTCTTTCTGCTCTTTATCTAATGCGAACATCAAGTTTCGTAATCGACGACGTACATCTTCCAGCGTCACTAAGTGAATATCCTGCCAAAACTCTTGTGTCTGAATGTCTTGCAGCAATTGAAGCTGAGCTTGTACAGCCGGTATCGTCGATTTAGCTTCTAGCTGTTCGGCAAATTCAATCACACGAACTCGGCTTGCTTCTGGCAACATCCCTTTTTCTAACAATGCCAATTGCATCGTAAGCAATAAGCTATCGAAACGGTGCGATAAGTGATTAAGTTGCTCATCTGGGTTGAAGGCTTCCGCTTCCGTTGGTAGTACTGAAATACTGCTTTCTAACTCAGTGAACTTAGTATCGTCGATATTATTCCAGTGCTCACGTTCTAAGAAAGGCTCGACTGTTTGACGCTTTGGTCTGACGATAAAGTTATCAAGGTTCATACCAGAAACTAAGTGATGCAACATATCCAGTTGATAAGTGTTTAACTCAGTATAGCGCTGCCAGTCTTCAGGGCTATGCTCCCTAAATTCTTCATTTTTCAGCTTACTGTTGAGCAACGTACTGAGCAGAACACGTTTTTCAAATACTTGCTGGCTAACGGGCTTAGCCACACCAACCGGCAAACCTTCGGGGTTAGCATCGAAATACTCAAAGTTCTGACAGTAGTCGAATACTTTAAAGGTTGTCTTGTCGTCATTCGGGCCAAAGAGGTCTTTACATAAACGGGTGCCACGACCAATCATTTGGGTGAGCTTAACCTTTGAACGAATCACTTTGAAGAACACAAGGTTAACCGCTTCCGGTACATCGATACCGGTGTCGAGCATGTCTACAGAAATCGCGATACGGCAGGTTGGGTTCTTCGGGTCGAACTCATCAATTTTGTTCTCGTCACCACCAAATTCATCAATCAGACTTTGTGCATACGTCTCTTTAAAGGTAATAACACGAGCAAGCTTGCCTGCCCATTTGGGGTAGTTCTTGTTGAACATTTTCCCAAGGAAAACAGCGTGGTCATTATTGGCCGCAAAGATGATGGTTTTACCAATCACATCGCCACCTTCAACATGGATACCACCATGCACATCTTTACTCATTAGCTGAGCAAACATCTTCTCTGCGGTGTCTTCATTGAACAGAAACTTATTGACCTCTGATGGCAACACTTCTTCTCTGCCGGTCAGCTCGATTTTGTTTTCCCACTCTTCTTGTTCATCTTCAGAAAGCTCTTTGTACTTTACGCCTTCACGCAAGAATTTTGTGGCCACTGAGATTTTGGTCGGCGGTACTAGGTATTTCTCACCGTACGCTTTTTCATCTTCGTAGGCGTAGGTTGGCATGCCCTTTTGCAAGTCAAAGATGCCATAGGTATCTTTTTCTACTTCATCTTTGGGTGTTGCGGTTAAGCCCACTAAGAAGCCATCGAAGTATTCAAAGATTTGGCGGTATTTGGAATAAATAGAACGGTGCGCTTCATCGACAATAATCAGATCAAAATGACCTACCCCAAATGGGCGTTCATCGGCTCCCCTATCTAGCAGGTTCTTCATGGTGGGGTAGGTCGAGAAATATAAACGGCTGTCGATGTTACTTTTACTCTGTCCTGAATCGAGAATAGAACAGCTTACGCGAGGTAACAGCTTAACGAAATTCTTCTTTGCTTGAGCCAGCAGCGCATTACGGTCGGCAAGGAACAGTACGTTCTTAATCCAATCGTTTTTCACCATCAAATCTACAAGGCTGATAACGGTACGGGTTTTACCTGTGCCTGTTGCCATCACAAACAGCCCTTTGCGCTCGTGCTCTAATTCAAAATCTTGTAATAACTTGGTGATGGCTGATTTTTGATAGTGACGGTTGGTAATGTCGTTGCTAATAACCAGATTGCTACTCGGCTTACCATTATCGAAAAAGGGTTTACGATCGCTACGGCGCTTAATCATCAGCTCAAGTTCGGCTTTGGTATAAAAACCTTGAACTTGGCGCGGCGGGTAGAAGCAGTCATCCCACAGGTAAGTTTCATAGCCATTGCTGTAGAAGATAACAGGGCGAACACCGCACTGTTTGTCTAAACAATCGGCATACAATTTGGCTTGCTGTTGGCCATCCTCTGCGCGGCGATGAGCGCGTTTTGCCTCAACAACCGCTAATGCTGTGCCATCATCTCCCCACAACACGTAATCGACAAAGCCGTTACCATTTGGATTAACTTCAGAAATCGGCATACCTGATACTGGGTATTCACGGTCACGTTTATGTTCTAACTTCCAACCCGCTTCGTTTAGAAGTACATCAATCAGGTAAGTGCGAGTTTCTGCTTCGTTATAGTCGTGTGCATCTGCAACTTTTTCTGCACTTTGCTTGGCTTGTTCTATCTGCTGTAACAGTGCTTGGTTGGCGGCTTTTAACGACTCGTTCTCTTTAAGCTGCTGCTGATAAGCCTCGCGCTCGACTTTGTCGTCTTGTTCTAGCTGCTTCTCTAGCTCTTTAACCCGTTTAATGCTGCTGAGTGCTTTAGTTGCAACCGTTGCATCAATTGAAACTTGTTGCGGGATAAGTGCTTCATCAAACGGTTGAACCACAAACTTGCTGCGATCAAACTCTCTGTTTTCAAACTCTGGCGTATAAGTACGAATGAACCAATACAGCACATGGTGCAGCTCTTTCACTGCTTGTAGGGCATCACGCTGTTGCAGCGTTGTTTTGCTGTGTACCGCTTCGTTACCCACTTGGATAACGAGTTTCAGTTTAGGGAGCAGATTAGTGGTGAGGTTTTGCTTAAAGCCCTTATCATGAATGAGCGACATTAAAGTCGCATCATGGCGTGGGCGGGTAAGCCAGTTATCAATGTCAAATACGGTTTCAACCATCAGCTCCAGTGCATTACGGGCGTAAAAACCCGCAATACGTGGATCGGTTTTAATGTTGCTTTCCGCATTTTTTGCACGGGTTTGAATCTCCGCACAACGCGTGGAATACACATCGCTGCCACCGTTGAGAGCAACGTCCATAAACGCAAAATTGCTCTTGTAATGAATAGAGCCTTGAGCGTCTTTTGAATCAAGCGTATCTGACATTGAATTTCCTTTTTACATCATAAATCTTTTACGTATGAGCTTTAGGTCTTCGTTATAGCTCTAGCTCGCCTTTAAAGGCTTTTTGCATGAGGGCATTGAACATATTGTTAGACTCACTCAACTTATGCGCTAATGTAATTTTGTTAGTTTCAACCTCACTCAAAAATTTCTCGTATTTTTTTGTTCTTCAAGAGGAGGGGACAGCAGCGTTAAGGATTTCAGCTTGGTGACATTAATTCCGGCCATAATTGCGCCTTGACTAATAAGCTTTAATTGCCCTTCTACGTCTTTGCTATACATAAACTGCTTTTGTAGAAAAGATGCAGATACTGTACTGTTGCATGGTCGTATTCTTAATAAATCAGAATGCATAATCCCACTTTGAAGATTGTCAGGATAAATGTAGCAGTTACCTACATTTCCCTTTCTCGTCATCACAATGTCACCACAGACAATAGAATACGCCTTAAGGTCTAACGCCTTTTCATGAGAGACATACTCAACCGTAGGTTTTTCGAAGCCAGAGTTAACATGCTTTATCCCCCATAATGGCACCCCTTCAGTGGTAAATTCCGATTTACCTAATTGAGTGCCAAAAGGGCCACATTTGATGTCGTCTTTATCTGCCACCAACTCCAATAAATGACGTTTATCCCACCCCTTCGGGTTCGTCACCGGATCGCCAAACATGTCAATAAACACTGACTGAGCAAGGCTGTTTAGCTCTTGCTCCATTTGCTGGCAGTCTTTACGCATTTGATCGGCTTTTTCTAGCACCGCTGCGATTTTCTTTTGGGTTTCTAGTGGGGGGAGGGGGAAATCAACCGCCTTAAGGTAGGTAGCTGATATATTCGGCTGAGCACCACCAACACCATCCCTTACAAAGTCATTTTTCTTAGACTTCAAAAAGTAGTAAAGGTAATTTGTATCGACTTTTTCGTTTGGTACAAACGCAGCACATGCTTGGTTTGTTGCTGCTTCAATATCCAATATAGAGCAAGCCCCAATAGTTGCACCATACATTGCCAGCAGCACTGTATTCTTGGGAAACAGTTTTGCCGATGACTTATCCAATCCTAATTGAGTTATATACTCAGACGCTTGTTGAATTCTAACTTTGTGTAAGTCACCAGTTTTTATCCACGGTATATCTCCATTATCGTAATAAGATTTTTCTCTACGACTAGGAGTTCCACCGGAGCTGACTTTGAACAAATCACCTAGAGTAACAATTTCCATTACAGCAATTTCTCCAAATCGGCTACACCATTCGCCATCTTATCCTGCAAGGTTTTTATACGTTTCAGGATATCCTTCGGCGCATCGTACTGCACCTCTTCGTACACCACTTCTTTGTAGCGATTGAGGCTAAGGTCAAAGTCGTTGCTGGTAATCGCATCCACTGGCACCATAAAACTCTGTTTTGTTTTCTTACGAGTGTATTCAGGGCTATCGCTGTTTGGGGTGTTGTCTTCATTAGTCAGCGTTTTAAAGCGTTTAATGATATCGGCAATGTTGTTTTGTGCGTGGGTGGCTGTTTCGCCATCTTTGAAAAGCTGACTGCGCTTATCATCTAGCGAGAAGCCATCGGATTGCATGTCGTAAAACCAAACGTTATCTGTACCGCCACTATTGGTTTTTGTGAAGATAAGAATTGCAGTGCTTACCCCTGCGTAGGGTTTGAAAACACCCGATGGCAGTGAAATCACCGCTTCGAGTTTTTGCTTAGATATGATTTGTTCACGAATGGCTTTATGGGCTTTGGTCGAACCAAACAACACGCCATCAGGAATAATTACTGCGGCACGGCCACCGACTTTGAGCATGCGCAGAATTAGGGCTAAGAACAGCAGTTCAGACTTTTCCGTTGGTTTCTTCTTTTTAATCTCAACCTGAATCTCATTACCATCTTCATCGATTTCGGTTTTGAATTTTGGTGCTGTTTTCTTAACAATCGGGGTTTTACCCAAGGCACGTAGTAAATCTGGAGCTACAATGTCAAAGTCTACCGCGCCTTTAAATGGCGGGTTGGCAAGAATCAGGTTGTAGGCTTCAGAGATGTTCTCATCGCCTTGGTCTTGCAAGCTATCACGGTAATGCACGCTTGGGTTTTCAATGCCGTGCAGTAGCATGTTCATGGCACCAATACGCAGCATGTGTTTATCAAAGTCAAAGCCAGTAAACATTTCGTTATTAAAGTGCTTACGGTTATCAGGCTTGTTCACCTCTTTTGAGTGATTCTCTTCAACATACTCTACGGCAGCCATTAAGAAGCCACAGGTACCCGATGATGGGTCACAAATCGTATCGCCCACTTTTGGCTGCATAAGCTCAACCATCATTTGGATGATGTTACGCGGGGTACGGAACTGACCGTTCACACCCGACTGTTGTAGCTTACTTAACAGGTACTCGTACAGGTCGCCTTTGGTGTCTTTGTCGTTCATGTTAATCGCACTAAGCAGTTGCACCACCTGATCCAATAGCTTTGACGATGGGATCATGAAAATCGCATCTTTCATGTGTTCGGCAAAGCTACCTTCGTTCTGCAGCGTTTTGATTTTTGGAAATACTTGATTTTGGACTATATCCATCATCACATCAGGATCTTTATCTTTAAAATTACTCCAGCGAAGGGCTTGCTCATCAGGTGAAAACGTTGGTTTGTTCAGCGGTAGACCTGTCGCTTGACTGCGACGCTCTGCGGTCTTTTGCAGCTCATCTAAACGACGAATAAATAGAAGAAAGGAGATTTGCTCAATAACTGAGATTGGGTTAGCGACACCGCCTGTCCAAAACATTTCCCAAACTTGGTCGATCTGATTACGAATTTTTCCTGTTAGCATGGTGGTTCTCTTAAAGTAAACTGCGGCCAAACGTCTAGCACATATTGATTTTATTTTACTGTATAACCATTATTTAAACACTGAGTTTTCATGGTTATTGCGTTACAGCCCTTTTAGTTTATTGGTGAAGCAACTCTATATCTGACAGTAGTTTCATACTCACTTTTCGAGTAAATTCGGTATCCCCCAAATACAACCTAGTTTTTGGCTCTGCTATAATGTTTAAGCACAAATCAACATCCTAACCTAATATTTTTTGAGTGAGATAACTATTACCGAGAATCGTTATGCTATTTTGGACACCGAATATCACGAGCCATTTTCGCAATTGGCTCGATTCAACTACTGAGCAAGTTTTGTGTTGTGAACTGAGCCCTTGGAATGGTATCAGTTCTTCTGAATTTGAAGGGATGCTATCTAACAACAGTGGCTATTCATGTATCCCTCTAAGTGCTAATGAAAAACATGTCGACGATATTATTGAGACGATTTGGCAGCATGTAGCCCCTAACGACAAATTGATAGATGGATTTCTCAAAAAGATTGTTTCCTTTCGTCACGATGAACTCCGTAAGCAAATTTACTCAAGCTCACAACCTGATTTGGGTATCTATGATTGTGTTGATTTACTATCTCAACTTGAAACAGAAACGCTGTTATGTATTCGTGTGAGTGACTCAGTACCGACTTACTTAATGCCTTGGGTGAAATATCTAGTTAGCACCACAAATATCAAAGTTATTCTGCTTCATACGAAGACAATACGTAAGATAGTTCAATTTAACGAACTGCAAAGGATCGCCCTGCCGGAGCTGTCTAAAAAGTGTGTTGCAGGTGCCTGTCAGGATGCGGTATATAAATTGACAGGAAAACATATACCGCAATCTGAGTTAAATATTGCATTAGCCAACAGCCATTCTCTGAATGAATTCATATCTATCGTACAAACAGCAACTTTGTCTCAATGCACTATCTCATCACTTCGATTCCCTTACCAACTCGTTCCTGAGAAAAAATACACGCTTACGACAGTGACCTCTTAACGGCTCTGTCAAAAGCTTCTATCCAAGCGGTCTCATACTCACTTTCTGTTCTAAATACACTTTCACCATCAACTTTTTTAGTTCTAGAAGGATGTTTAATTTCAACGACCACAGAACAATGTTCTTGATTAACAGAAGAGTCCCAATGAACACCTTTTTCAGAACACGCTTTCATAACATGCATAAGGCCTTCTTTACCATCCTCCGAAAAGCCAAACAATCGTGAACCCAACTTATGCTTCTCGTTAATGTCACTGATATCTACTTCGATGATCACCAGTGGGATCTCTTGATAACTATAATAAGCACAATGAAAGGTTCGAGCATCTTGAGTGTGTTTATTTTTATAAATCATAGAACTATTATCTGGTTTTGGTATAGCCAAGCACTGTGTTGATATATGTTCATAGTCAGGAAGCGTCATTAATTGTTTGATAACCTTTTCAAAGATATGAAAGTTATCTGTTGGGGCTACCTCTTCTGGCTCTTCTGGCTCTTCTGGTAAAGTAGGCTCATCATGATCATCACGATTAATAGCCCAGTCTAGCTCTTGCGCTTCTCCTGCCGCTGTTCCATGACCAACTGCGGAGACGTCAGGTTTTGGTTCTTCTGCAGGGTTTACACTAGGGGTTACTATCGATAGTCTTTTGCTTGGCAAAACGTTCGCATCATCTTCAGTATCACAATAAAATCGAAATCCCTCCTCACTCACAACATCATGCTTTCTATACTTGCCAGGTGTTGCTTGAAAATCTAATTGTGGATCTGGATCAGAACGATTTACTTCAGGACGTTTACCATTGCTCGGCTCAACTGAGATAACATCCACTTTCTTTGGGTGATAGATCGAAACTCTTTTTTCGTAGTTAAAACTCGACGAGTATACAGTCTTGATCTCTTCGACATGAAACAGTGTCTGATCATGCTTGTCATATTCACCCGCGAGTTTGAATCTCCAATTTGTTAGTGGCGGTGGCGAAAAGTTGAAGCTCCAACTCGTACTTTCATCTTGTTGTAGCTGTTGATAAATACTATTAAAACTTCTTCTTGCGTCAGGGTTAAGCAGCAACCACCTCAAATGTTTACATGCTCTTTTTGAGTCCAAGTTTTTTAGAGGATAATCTGACATTCTGTTGAAACGGATAATGCACTCTTTTCCAATATCATCCACGATTGCCATTCCTTGTAACCCATTAGGCCGTAGCGCTGTGCGTGTTAGGTGCACATTATGTAAGAAAATGGCTCGTGCAAGTTCCATGCAAGAGATAACAACTTTAAAATTGCCCTCTCTTAAAATGACTGAATTCGTTTTATTCAAATATGTTCTTTGAAAGCCTTCAGTGACCTTTATTTCGATGATCTCGCGCTCATGTGGAACAGTACGTTCTTTATTTGAGTAGTGAGAGTTGAGAACCAGCATTGGTATTAGTTCAGCTGGAACGTGACTTTCAGGGTGACCTGAAAACTGCACCTTGATATAAGGCCTGATTTTATTATTGATAATTCGCTTAGTGTGAATACTGCCGATGTTTATTAGCGACACATTTTCAGGGAAGTGCCGCAGCTCTCTGCCAGGCTGGGATGTCCAATCGGAGAATTTCCCGTGCAGGTTTCCTGCTACGCGTACGGTTGAGTCCAGCAAGTCGTTCAATCTCACACGTCGGCCTTAAAATATCTTTATGCTCAATGAGTTGAACCATAACACGACTTAATCGTCTGACTTGATATTCTTCTATAGATTCGCTGTATCGATCAAAAAACGAACTACAAAGAGGTAGCTTATACAATTTTTTCTCTATGAGGCTCTTTTGTTTAATACTTGATGCAAACCACGACTTAGAGTGGCGAGGGTCTTCCATCCTATCATCTGCTTTATTTTTAATTTCAATGAGTTTTTTAACTAACAGTAGATCTCGTACTCTCCAATCAACACGCTTGTTTTGATAATTATTAAGGACTATTGGCTTATGACTATTGAGCCAATTTCGGTCATGTCGGTAAAGCCAAGTGTATAGCCTTGAACCCAGAGTCGTAGATCTGATATTTTTGAGTGAAAGCATTTCTGACGATTGAAGAATATTGAGCCACTTTCTTCTCGTTTCATCTCGTTTATCTATATCTAATGGAGCTACAGTACTTACTCTATGACTAACCATTTTAGGAATCGCTGTAGCACAGTTAAATTCTTCAAAAAAATCAATCGACAAACCACGAAGTGATAACCAAACGATAAAGTGTTGTAAGTAGCCGAATACTCTTCTGTGCTTTCTGAACATTGCAAGTAGCCATGTATTTTCCCCGCAAAGCGCCAAGCCTTGTTGATTTAGCCATTCATCTGACCACAACCGCTGCACAGCATTAGTGATTCCTCTGTGATCAATTCTTGCACCATTCATCAATCCCACATCTCTCGCTAGCTTCTGATAATAAAGAGTCCATTGTTCAGTAGAAACATAATCCATTTTAGAACTGATTAACTCCCCAATCATGCAAGCTAATTTCAATTCATATGGATCAGCTGCTTCAGATAAATAACCTATAAATTGGTAACTATTAGCT
>JAESQY010000126.1 GCA_016764915.1 Aliivibrio sp.
AAATTTTTCTTTAGACACGATCGTGTTCCTTCCTAGTTAAGAGACGCCCTACCGTCGTATGGACGTATCAGAAGTCTTTATTAAAGTACAAAATTTATTTGTACTGAAAAACAGTTAAGTTCGTTCAGCGATTATGCCATCAGCGACATTCTTAGGAACTTGAGCATATTCGCTAAATTCCATCGAGTATGACGCGCGGCCTTGAGTCGCAGAGCGCAACGAAGTTGCATAACCAAACATTGAAGAGAGAGGAACTTGTGCACGAACGATTTTCACGCCTGCGACGCCATCATCCATACCTTCTATTATGCCGCGACGGCGATTAACATCACCAACCACGTCACCCATCCAATCTTCAGGAGTGGTTATTTCAACTTTCATCATTGGCTCAAGAATTACTGGTTGCGCTTGAAGTGCACCGTTCTTGAAAGCCATTGAACCGGCGATTTTGAAAGCCATTTCGTTTGAATCAACATCATGGTAAGAACCGTCAAACAGTGTTGCTTGTACGTCCAGTACTGGAAAACCAGCAAGCACGCCATTATTCATCTGCTCTTCGATACCTTTCGCGACTGAACTTATGTATTCACGAGGAACAGCGCCACCCACTATTTCATCAACAAAAACAAAACCTGCGCCAGGTTCTGATGGTTCAATCTTAAGCCATACGTGGCCATATTGGCCTCGACCGCCAGATTGACGAACAAATTTTCCTTCAACCTCAGTTTTACCGAGAATTGTTTCACGGTACGCAACTTGAGGCTTACCAACGTTACACTCTACACCGAATTCACGGCGCATACGTTCAACGATGATATCAAGATGAAGTTCACCCATTCCAGATATTAATGTTTGTCCAGATTCGTCATCGGTTTCAACTCGGAAAGATGGATCTTCTGCCGCTAGTTTTCCTAACGCGATACCCATTTTCTCTTGATCAGCTTGTGATCGAGGTTCAACTGCAATTTGAATTACTGGTTCCGGAAATTCCATACGCTCTAGAATAATCTTGCTATTCTGATCACATAAAGTATCACCCGTTGTCACATTTTTTAGACCAATCGCTGCTGCGATATCACCAGCACGAATCTCACTGATCTCTTCACGTTTGTTAGCATGCATCTGTACGATACGCCCAAAACGTTCACGCTTCTCTTTTACAGAGTTATAAACACCGTCACCGGAATTTACAACACCGGAATAGACGCGCATAAATGTTAGGTTACCTACAAATGGGTCCGTAGCAATCTTAAACGCTAGTGCGGCAAATGGTTCGTCATCACTTGAGTGACGTACAATCTGGTTGCCATGCTCGTCTTCACCTTTGATAGCTTTCACTTCAGTTGGTGATGGCAAGAAGTCAATAACTGCATCAAGTACAGCTTGAACACCTTTGTTCTTAAAAGCGGAACCGCATGTTGCTACTACAATTTCGTTGGCTAATGTACGTTGACGAAGTCCAGCTTTAATCTCTTCTTCAGAGAGCTCTCCTCCTTCAAGGTATTTTTCCATCAATTCATCAGTTGCTTCTGCAGCTGATTCAACTAAATGCATTCGCCACTCATCTGCTAAATCTTGCATCTCCGCTGGAATGTCTTCATAGGTAAACGTAGTACCTAGGTCAGCTTCATTCCAGTTGATCGCTTTCATTTTTATCAGATCAATAACGCCTTTAAACTCTTCTTCCGCTCCAATATTTAATTGAATTGGAACTGGAGTTGCACCTAGACGGTTTTTTATTTGCTCAACGACACGCAAAAAATCAGCGCCAGCACGGTCCATTTTGTTAACGAACACCATGCGTGGGACTTCATACTTGTCGGCTTGACGCCATACAGTCTCAGACTGAGGCTCTACACCAGATGATCCACAGAAGACAACTACAGCACCATCAAGTACGCGCAATGAACGTTCAACTTCAATGGTGAAGTCTACGTGCCCAGGGGTATCGATGATGTTGATGCGGTGTTGTTGGAATTGATCTTCCATACCGCCCCAGAATGTAGTAGTTGCAGCAGATGTGATAGTAATACCACGCTCCTGCTCTTGCTCCATCCAATCCATAGTTGCAGCACCGTCATGTACTTCACCAATTTTATGAGACAAACCAGTGTAGAACAAAATACGCTCGGTAGTTGTAGTCTTACCAGCGTCAACGTGAGCAATAATACCGATATTTCGGTACAGCTCAATAGGTGTTTTACGAGCCACAATTGTATCCTCTTACTAAGGAAATCCTTAGTGGATGAACAAAGTGCAGCAAAAAATGCTGCACCTTTGGTATTACCAGCGGTAGTGAGCGAATGCTTTATTCGCGTCTGCCATGCGATGAACGTCTTCACGTTTCTTCACAGCGCTACCTTTGTTTTCAGATGCATCAAGCATCTCGCCAGCTAAACGCTGAGCCATAGATTTTTCACCACGCTTACGCGCAGCTTCAACTAACCAACGCATAGAAAGAGCGTTACGGCGAACCGGACGAACTTCTACAGGTACTTGGTATGTTGAACCACCCACACGGCGAGATTTAACTTCTACCGATGGACGAACGTTTTCAAGAGCTAATTCAAACACTGCTAAGTGTTCTTTATCAGATTTCTCAGACATTAGTTCTAGTGCACCGTAAACGATTTTTTCAGCAGTTGATTTCTTACCGTCAACCATTACGATGTTTATAAATTTTGCCAGCAGTTCAGATTTGAACTTAGGATCTGGAAGGATCTTACGCTGGCCTATTACGCGACGACGTGGCATGGATATATCTCCGTTGTCTTTTTCAGGTTATCCAAAACTTTGCAGTTTCTTCAAATTATAAATAATATTGTGTTTGGCCTTACTTAACGGAATCCATTAAGACTTAGGTCGTTTAACACCATACTTTGAACGACCTTTCTTACGGTCATTTACGCCTGCACAGTCAAGTGCACCACGTACGGTGTGGTAACGCACACCTGGTAAATCTTTAACACGGCCACCGCGGATAAGAACAACACTGTGCTCTTGAAGGTTATGACC
>JAESQY010000127.1 GCA_016764915.1 Aliivibrio sp.
ATTTGCAGCATCATTCATAGGAATCGCTTCTTCAAAATAAAAATGCTGAACTCTCGACTTTAGTATCAATATCAGAGATCTCCAACCACCCTCAAATCAGAGATATCCGAAAAGCAGAAATTGACATAAAAAAGCAAGTTAATGAATTATCAAAACGTTATGGTCCAAAACATGACAAAATGATACGAGCACAAGCTCAACTGAAATCCATACAGAAACAGACAAATAAAATCATTACCGAACTTGCTAAAGGGATTGAAAAAGAGCTTCAAAGCGCACGTCGTCAACAAGCTTCAATAAAACGAGAGCTCATAAATAAAAAAGATGAGTTTCAGAAACTTGCGATCAAAAAGAACCGTTTTTACAGTTTAAAAAGAGAAGTTGATACCAATACCCAACTCTACAATATGTTTTTAACCCGCCAAAAAGAGACTTCCGCGACCAGCGATTTTAATTCTGCTAATGCCCGGTTCACAGACCATGCCTTAATTCCACTTGAAGCGGCAGCCCCAAAAAAGAAAAAACTAGTTATCGGTGCCATGCTGGCTAGTTTACTGTTTGCGATGGTCATGAGCATATTGATTGACTCTCTAAAAAACACCATTGAATCTGCAAAGGATTTTGAGAATAAATTTGGTTTATTACCTTTAGGCGACATTCCAACAATTCGAAATAAAAAGTTCAAAAATAAGCCCTTAGATAACACTTTGTTTTTTGATGCCAACGAACATGCTTTTAGTGAATCCATTCGCTCTATCAGAACCTCTTTATTGATGAAGTTAGTCAACTCGAAACGAAAAAGAGTCAGCATTACGTCGTCTATTCCTGGAGAAGGTAAAACAACCACTGCAATCAACATTGCCATGTCATTAGCAAAAATGGAAAAAGTGATACTTATTGATTGTGACTTAAGAAAACCATCGGTTGCCGAACGTTTTGGATTGAACAAAAATCAGCAAGGACTGACTAATCATCTATTAATGGGGGCAGAGCTTGAAGATTGTTTATATCATGATGAAAACTCAGGTCTAATTATATTACCAGCTGGCATGTTATCACCCAATCCTCAAGAGTTACTAAGCTCTGCTAAGTTCAAAGCTTTATTGGAGAAGTTAGAACAACAAGTTGATAGGATTATTCTAGATACCCCACCCACGCTTGCAGTGAGTGACTCATTAGTAATCAGTAAATTAGCTGGCGCTGCGGTAATTGTAATCAAGGCTGATAACACTAAAATTCCACAGATACAAAGCACCATATCGAGAATGATCCAGCATGATATCTCAATAGATGGGCTGATTATCAATCAAATAAGCCGTTCAAGTGCTAACAGTGATCATGGATATGGCCAATACGGTCAATATTATCAATCAACTGAATCATAAAATAATTCGCTTTAAAGAGACCATAAAATGACTGTAAAGAAGAAAGTACTGTTTGTATTCGGAACTCGCCCTGAAGCGATAAAAATGGCACCTGTTGTTAAAGAATCTCAACAGAACTCGGCTTTAGACACTTATGTCTGTGTGACAGCTCAGCACAGAGAGATGCTGGATCAGGTATTGGAACTGTTTGAAATAA
The DNA here is from genome assembly GCA_016764915.1 of Aliivibrio sp. Taxonomy (GTDB): domain Bacteria; phylum Pseudomonadota; class Gammaproteobacteria; order Enterobacterales; family Vibrionaceae; genus Aliivibrio_A. Next base: position 1,582 of record JAESQY010000127.1, read on the forward strand.
AGCCTGAATTTGATCTTAACATCATGAGTCCTGGACAAGACCTTACCGATGTCACTTGTAAGATCTTAACGGGATTACGAGGCGTTCTTCAACAACTAAAACCAGACTATGTATTAGTTCATGGTGACACGTCAACCACACTGTCAGCCAGCTTAGCGGCCTATTACCAGCAGATTCCAGTGGCACATGTCGAAGCAGGATTACGCACCAGTAATATCTACTCTCCTTGGCCTGAAGAGGGAAACCGCAAATTAACGGGTAGTTTAGCCAGTCTACATTTTGCTCCAACGGGTAACTCTCAACAGAACTTGCTCAATGAGAATGTAACGGCCTCAAACATTCACATCACAGGTAACACCGTTATTGATGCTCTACTGGATGTAAAAACCAAAATAGAAACCAACAGTGCATTTTCAGACGATCTCGCATCTCGCTTTCCGTTTATCGATAACAGTAAAAAGCTGATTCTAGTTACCGGCCATCGCCGTGAAAGCTTTGGTGGTGGTTTCGAGCGTATTTGTCAGGCACTTGCCGATCTTTCTAAGCGTGATGATATTCAAATCTGTTATCCAGTGCATCTCAACCCAAATGTACAGGAACCCGTTAATCGCCTGCTGTCCAATGCGAGTAACGTCCATTTAATTGAACCTCAAGACTACTTACCCTTTGTTTACTTAATGACTAAGGCACACATCATTTTAACCGATTCTGGTGGCATTCAAGAAGAGGCTCCGTCTCTAGGAAAGCCAGTTTTAGTCATGCGAGATACCACAGAGCGTCCTGAAGCCATAGACGCTGGAACGGTTAAGTTGGTGGGAACAGATGCTGCGGTTATTACCAGTAATGTCATCGAGCTGCTTGACGATGAGACGCTGTATTCGTCGATGGCGAGATCACACAATCCATACGGTGATGGAAAAGCAAGTGCAAAGATCATCGACATTTTAATCAGCGCATTGAAAATAAAGGAATAAACAATGAGTTTTAATAAAGTCTCCGTTATTGGGCTTGGATATATTGGTCTACCCACCGCTGCAGTTATCGCCTCACGTGGAATTGATGTCGTCGGTATAGATGTAAACCAACATGCTGTAGACACTATCAATGCAGGTAATATCCACATTGTTGAACCCGACTTAGACATTGCGGTAAGAAGTGCTGTCACCGTTGGAAAACTTCGCGCGACAACGACACCAGAGCCAGCTGAAGTCTTTATGGTCGCAGTACCAACCCCATTTAAAGGCGATAATCACCAACCTGATCTCTCTTATATAGAAGCGGCAGCAAATGCAATTGCGCCTGTATTAGAAAAAGGCAATTTGGTTATTTTGGAATCAACGTCGCCAGTTGGCACAACAGAAAAGCTGTCAGAGTGGTTACAACAAGCTCGCCCAGACCTTAGCTTTCCGCATGACAAAGGGGATGCTGCGGATATTAATGTCGCCCACTGTCCGGAACGTGTACTACCCGGTTATGTCATGCAAGAGCTAATATCAAATGACCGTGTTATTGGTGGGTTATCCGATAAGTGTTCTGAAAAAGCCGCATCGTTATATCAAACATTTGTTCGTGGTGAATGCATTATTACCAATGCAAGAACTGCCGAGATGGCCAAACTGACTGAGAACTCATTTCGTGATGTCAACATTGCCTTTGCCAATGAGCTGTCTGTAATTTGTGAAAAACTAAAGATAAATGTTTGGGAATTAGTCAAACTGGCTAACCGCCATCCTCGAGTCAACATCTTAAATCCAGGACCGGGTGTCGGCGGCCACTGTATCGCTGTTGACCCATGGTTTATTGTGGATAGTTGCCCAGATGAAGCGAACATCATCCGCCAAGCCCGTTTAACCAATGATGCGAAACCGCATTACGTTATAGAGCAAATCACCAAAGCTGCAGATGAATTCAAACGGCCCGTGATTGCTTGCTTAGGTTTGGCTTTTAAAGCAGACATTGATGATCTGCGTGAAAGCCCTGCGCTGCAAATTGTTGAAGAACTAGCAGGCATGGGTATTGGTCAAGTCATTACAGTCGAGCCGAACATTCATACTCTTCCAGAAAAATTAATTGAAAAAGGTGTAGAACTCACCACGCTTGAATCCGCACTAGAACAAGCAAATGTCATCGTAGTATTGGTTGATCATAAACAATTTAAAGCTGCGGATAAAACTCAGTTTGCGACCAAAGTTGTGATTGATACTCGCGGCATTATTTAATTGGTAAATACATTAGTTTGAACATCGGAGAGTCACCAATGAAGTACTTAGTTACGGGCGCTGCAGGGTTTATCGGAAACTTCGTCGCTGAACGTCTTTGTGGGCAAGGTCACCAGGTTATTGGTTTAGATAACCTTAATGATTACTACACACCACAGTTGAAACTAGATAGGTTACAACGACTTCAGCACTTGAATAACTTCACATTTGTAAAAATGGATATTGCAGCACGTGATGACATTGCAGCGTTGTTCTTAGAAGAACAATTTGACAGAGTGATTCATTTAGCGGCTCAGGCTGGAGTTAGATACTCCATTGAAAACCCAATGGCTTATATTGATTCTAATTTGGTTGGTATGGCAACAATACTTGAAGGCTGTAGACACAATAAAGTTCAACACCTTGTATATGCTTCTTCAAGCTCTGTATATGGCATGAATAAAAAAATACCATTCTCAACTGACGATAATGTGGATAATCCAGTATCACTCTATGCCGCAACAAAAAAATCTAACGAATTGATGGCACACAGTTACAGCCATTTATACAATTTACCCACAACAGGGTTAAGATTCTTTACAGTTTATGGTCCATGGGGAAGACCTGATATGGCATTATATCTTTTTACAAAAGCCGCATTAGAGGGTAAAACTATTGATGTATTTAATAATGGTGAGATGTTAAGGGATTTTACTTATGTAGATGATATTGTAGAGGGAGTTATAAGAGTAATAGAAAATCCAGCAAAAAAAGATGAATCTTGGAATGGAAACACAGGCGAAGTTTCAACTTCTTCCGCACCATACAAGATTTATAATATTGGCAATAACAATCCAGTTAAATTAATGGATTTTATTACCGCAATAGAGAATAAACTTGGACTGACAATTCAGAAAAATTTCTTACCTTTACAAGCAGGAGATGTTCCAGCAACATTTGCAGATGTTCAAGACCTAATAGATGATTTAGATTACAAACCAGAAACACCAATTCAAGAAGGTGTGGGTAAATTTATAGATTGGTACTTAGAATTTTTTAATATAAAAATGGAGAAAAAAAATGATAAATAGTAAGATATGTGTAATAGGATTAGGATA